>PWLT01000440.1 GCA_003558415.1 Hyphomicrobiales bacterium | reverse complement strand
TGGGGCTCGACAGCGGGTTGCTCTCGCTCAACGCGGCGCGTCAGCTCGGCATCGTCGCCTATGATTTCCGCACCGGCTGACCCCCGGGCACGCCGCAGGGTCAGGCACCACAGCAAGAAGGGCACCCGCGGGGGTGCCCTTCGATGTTTCGGCCCGATGGTGCGCGGGCTCAGTCCTCCTCGACCGGGATCGCGACGAAGCGCGGCTCGCCATCGCGGCGGATGAGCAGCAGAAGGGTTCGCCGTCCGGCCTCGCGCGCCTCCTCGATACGCTCGTTGAAGTCGCCGACACTGGTCACCGGGCGCTGACCGGCCTCGGTCACCACGTCACCGGGGCGCAGCCCCTTGTCCCAGGCCTCGCTGGTGCGCTCGACATCGCGCACGACGAGTCCCTGCGCGCCCTCGGAAAGCCCGAGCTCCTCGCGCAGCTCGTCATCCAGCGGCGTGAGCGTGAGCCCCAGCATCTCCGCCTCGGCGGGCTCTTCGGGCACTTGCGGCTCCTCCTCGGGCGCAACAGCGCCCTCGGCAAGCTCGCGCCGGCCCAGAACGACCGGAATCACCTCCATGTCGCCATCGCGGAACACCTCCAGTTCGACCTCGCGGCCCACGGCCGCTTCGCCAACCCGGCGTACCAGTTGGCGGGTATCGGCAATCTCGATACCGTCAAAGCGCATGATCACGTCACCCGCCTGCACACCGGCATCGGCCGCCGGGCCTTCCGGGACGTCGGTGACCAGTGCACCGCGCGGCTCGTCGAGGCCGATCGCCTCGGCGATCTCGGCGGTGACATCCTGGATGCGCACACCGAGCCAGCCGCGACGGGTTTCACCGAATTCCTGGAGTTGATCGACAACGCGGGTGACGACCTCGGACGACATGGCAAAGCCGATGCCGATCGAGCCCCCGGTGGGCGACAGGATGGCAGTGTTCACGCCGATCACCTCACCATCCATGTTGAACAGGGGCCCGCCCGAATTGCCCCGGTTGATGGCGGCGTCGGTCTGGATGTAGTCGTCATAACCGCCCTGCAGGACGCGCCCGCTTGCCGAGATGATCCCGGCCGAGACGGAAAAGCCCTGCCCCAGCGGGTTGCCCACGGCGATCACCCAGTCGCCCACGCGCGAATCCGCGCTGTTGCCGAAGGGCACATGCGGCAGTTCGGCGTCATGCTCGACCTTGAGCAGCGCGATGTCGGTGAGCGGATCGCTGCCCACGAGTTCGGCGGCCAGTTCAAGCCCGTCGAAGAACTCGATGGTGATCTCGTCGGCCCCGTCGATCACGTGATTGTTCGTGACTATGAAGCCGTCCTCGGTAATCACGAAGCCCGAGCCTAGCGCCTGGCCACGGCGGGGGGGGCGTTCGCCTTCGTTTTCGCGATCGAGGAAATCACGGAAGAACTCCTCAAAGGGCGAGCCTTCGGGGACCATCGGGAACCCCTCGGTCGCACCGGCCACGGTGGTCGAGGTGGTGATGTTCACCACCGCCGGACTGACGCTTTCGGCGAGATCGGCAAAGCTGCCCGGCGTATCTGCAGACTGCGCGTCCGCCACCAACGGACGTGCCAGGGCGATCGCGAGCCCGAGCGCAAGCACCCAGATCAGACGCGCCAGCCGTGGTCTCGCGGCCGTCTCAGCGGGCAGAGCGGCGGCCTTCGCCGCGGGTCGGGTTGCGGGCTGGGATCTCATCGTGAACTCCTCTCCTATATGCGCGCCCCCGGCATGAGCCCCCGGGGAAAGGCCAAGTCTGCGCCTGAACCTAATTTGCGGCGGCGCAAACGCAAATCGTTGTTGGCGGCTTCAATCAGACGTGATTCCCGTTGAGCACCGCTGTCGGCGCCCTCACAGGCCCAGTGCGCGCGCGCCCCAGATGAGCGCCACGCCGATCGCGAGCGCTCCCAACCCGATCATGCGGCGGGTCTCGATTGGGATTCGCGCCATCATCGCGAGCATGTCGTCGATGCGCGAAGGGGCCAGCGCGAACACCAGCCCCTCCACGATCAAGACCAAACCGATGGCCAGAAGAACGTAGCTCATTGGATGAGCGGCTCGTCCGGCATCTCGGGTTGCGCGTCCTCATCCGGGCGCGCCTGCTCGTCGGGCACCTCCGGCAGCAGATCGCGGATCGCCGCCGAACCGTCGGTGCGCAGGTAGGTGAAGAACTCGCTGTCCGGGCGCATCACCATCGAGGTGTTCTGACTGCGCATCGCGCGCTCATAGGAGGTGAGCGAGCGCGAAAAGGCGAAGAACTCCGGGTCGAGCCCATAGGCATCGGCGTAGATCGCGTTGCGTTGCGCGTCGGCCTCGCCGCGGATGATCTCGCTTTCGCGCCGCGCCGAGGAGACGAGCTCGACCACCGTGCGGTCGGCCAGGGCGCGCACGCGCTGCGCGGCCTCGTTACCGCGCGCGATCTCGTCAGCGGCCTCGCGCTCGCGCTCGGCGCGCATCCGCGCATAGGTGGCCTCGAGGTTCTGATCGGGCAGGTCGGTGCGGGTGAGCCGCACGTCGATCACCTCGACACCCAGCGTCGCCGCCTGGCGCCGCGCCAGATCGCGGATGCGGTTCATCAGCGCGGTGCGGTCCTCCGACAACACGGCCGTTGACGGAACCGAGCCCAGAACCTCACGGATCGAGGCGTTGAGGATGCGCTCCAACCGGCCCTGCGCGGCCATCACGCCCTCGATCCCCACGGCTTCGCGGAAATCGGTAACGTTGACGATGCGCCAGCGCATGAAGGCGTCCACCACCAGACGGCGATCATCGAGCGGGGTGATCTCCAGCGGCTGCGACTGCAGCCCCAGGATGCGCGCATCATAGCGGACCACCTCCTGGATGACCGGGATCTTGAATCCCAGCCCCGGCTCGGTGCGGACCTGCTTGACCTGACCGAACTGCAGCACGAGGACGTTCTCGCGCTCGTCCACGACAAAGAGTGACGAGATGCCCAGCGCGGCAATCACCACGACAACGGGAAGAAGTAGGGCTGTGCGTTTCATCAGTTGGCCTCCCCTTCGACGGCGCGGGTGCGACGCAGTTCATTGAGCGGCAGATAGGGCACGACACCCTGGCCGCCGGCCTCCTCGCCGTTGACGCCATCCAGAAGGACCATGTCGATTTCGCCGAAGACCTTCTCCATCGTCTCCAGATACATCCGCCGCCGGGTGACATCGGGCGAATTGACGTATTCCTCATAGACCGAGACGAAACGGCTCGCCTCGCCCTCGGCATTGTTGATGACCTCGGCGCGGTAGGCTTCGGCCTCTTCGAGGATTTCCGCGGCCTGACCGCGGGCACCGGCGAGGACCCGGTTGGCATAGGCGTCGGCCTGACGCTCCAGCCGGTCGCGCTCCTGCCGGGCGGCCTGCACCTCGCGGAAGCTGTCGATCACTTCGGAGGGCGGATCGGCCTTGTCGAAGTTGACGCGGATGATGTTGATGCCCGCCTCATAGCTGTCGAGCGTGCCCTGCGCCGCCTGCCGCAGATCGGCGGCAATGGCGCCGCGGTCGCGGTTGAGAATGGGCGACAGTTCCGAGCGCGCGATGATGTCGCGCATGGCCGATTCCGACACGGCGCGCACGGTTTCCTCGGGCGTCGACAGGTTGAACAGGAAGTTGGCGGGGTTGCCGATGTTCCACACCACCTGGAATTCGATATCCACGATCGCCTCGTCGCGGGTGAGCATCAACCCCGATGCCAGCCCGGCGCGGGTGGTGCCCACATCGGTCACGCGCTCGCCGGTCACCTGCACGATCTCATGCGTGACGACGGGCCAGGGCGCGAAGTTCAGCCCCGGGTTGCCCTGCTTGTAATACTGGCCGAACATCAGCTCGACCGAGCGTTCCTCGGGCTTCACGGTGTAGAAGGAGGCAAAGGCCCACAACGCCACCACCACCAGCCCGCCGAGCACCAGACCGCGGCGCGAGAAGAACCCGCCGCCGCCGGCGCCGCCGCCCGGGCCGTTATTGCCGCCGCCGCGCCCGCCCATCAGCACGCGAAGCTGTTCCTGACCCTTCTTGACCAGGTCGTCGATTTCGGGGATCTGCGGCCCGTCGCCGGGGCGTCGTCCGCCCCCGCCCCCGCCGCTTCCACGGCCGCCGTCGCCGCCGCCGCCGCTTCCGCCTCGGCCCGGCCCGCGCCCTCCCCATGGTCCACCAGTGTTGGACATAAGCTGCTGCTCCCTTCGGTGATCTTCTGCCCGACACGCGGGCGCCCTGCCCGGCACGGGACGATTACGTTCTCCCGGACCGGCACGCTGAGGGTGACATAAGCGAGGATCCGCCGTCCCGCAACTCCAGTGGTTGCGATACTTCCGGCCTCTCCGTCAAAGCATGACGTCGCTGCCTTGCCCCCGCACGCACGCCCCGGGCTTGACGCGGTGACAATCGCACGCCGAACACCCGGCGGAAAAGCGGAAAACGACACGGCTCGCATCGCTCTCGCGCGATTGTCAACGCGCCAGCCCTTGCGGCGCCCCTTCAGCCCGACCGCACCGGGGAGCGCATCGTGACCAGTTCCTCGGACATGGTGGGATGAACGGCCACGGTGCGATCGAAATCCGCCTTCGTCGCACCCATCTTCAGCGCGATCGCGGCGAGCTGGATCATCTCCCCGGCGTGATCCGAAACGATGTGACATCCCAGAACCTTATCGGTCGCCTGGCTGACAACGAGCTTCATCATCACCCGGTCGGGCCGCCCGGCAAAGGCCGAATGCATCGCCCGAAACGAGGTGCAGTACACATCCACCGGCTCGCGGTCGCGCGCCTCCTCCTCGCTCAGCCCGACCGAGCCCAGCTCGGGGCGGGTGAACACGGCGCTGGCGACGAGCTCGTGATCGGCCGTGACATCCTTGCCCCCGAACACCGTCTCGGCAAAGGCCTGCCCCTCGCGAATCGCCACGGGCGTGAGGTTCACCCGGTCGGTCACGTCGCCCACCGCATGGATCGAGGGGACCGAACTGCGCGAATAGGCATCCACGACGACCTCGCCCCAGCGCCCCAGCGTGACCCCGGCCTCGGCCAGGCCCAGCCCGTCGGTATTGGGCCGCCGCCCCGTCGCGAACATGACCTTGTCGAACACCCGTTCGCGCCCGTCGGTGGCCTTCACGCGCAGCCCGCCCTCGGCCCGCTCCATCGAGATGAGATCGGTGCCGACATGGAGGTTGACACCATGCTCCTCCATCAGTTCGGCAACATGGCCGCGCGCCTCGCCGTCGAAACCGCGCAGGATCTGCGCGCCGCGGTAATACTGCGTCACCTCCACGCCCAGTCCGTTAAGAATGCAGGCGAATTCGCAGGCTATGTAGCCCCCGCCGACGATCAGGATGGATTTCGGCAGCGCGTCGAGCTTGAAGACGTCATTCGAGGTCATTACCGGCAGCCCGGCCCATTTCTCGGGCACGAAGGGCGCGCCCCCCGTGGCGACCAGAATGTGATCGGCCGACAGCTCGGCTCCATCGGCGAGCCGCACGGTATTGGGCCCGGCCACGGTGGCGCGCGCATCGTGGATGCTCACGCCGGCCTTCTCCAGATTGCCGCGATACACCCCCTCCAGCCGGTCGAGCTCCGCATCGAGCCTGGCCCGGAACGCGGTCCAGTCGAACCTGCCGCGCCGCACATCCCAGCCATAGGCGCGCGCATCCGCCATCGCCTCGGGAAAGCCCGAGGCAAAGACCATCAGCTTCTTGGGCACGCAGCCGCGGATCACGCAGGTCCCGCCCATGCGATACTCCTCGGCCAGCGCCACACGCGCCCCGGCCTGCGCGGCGATGCGCGCCGCGCGCACCCCGCCCGATCCGCCCCCGATCACGAACAGATCATAATCCCTGCGCATTCGTTTCCTCCTTCGGCCATCATCCCGACCGGGCCACGGGCGCTACCGAATCGCCCCCGGCGCGCCGAACTGCCCTTCTTCTTCGCAAAAATATCCCCGCCGGAGGCTCCCGCCGCCGCAACCCGCGATGCGAGCGGCAGTCCGGGCACCCCACCGGTCCCTAACGCGCCAAGTCGCGGAACAGATTGTCGGACTCGGCGAAATCGATCCTCTCGCGCTCCACCCTGCCGCTCGCCGCATCGCGCAGCTCCACCGTGCCGTCGGCCTCGCCGATCACCACCGTGTCGCAGATATCGATGAACAGCCCGTTCTCCACCACGCCGGGGATCTGGTTGAGCACCAGCGCCACCTGGCGCGGATTGGTGATGCGCCGCAACGCCAGATCGAGGATCAGATTGCCCTCATCGGTGCGAAAGGGCGCCTGCCCGTCCATGCGCAGGCTCACCTCGCGGCCCATCACGTCGAGGCTCACCAGCGTCTCCTCGAGCAGCGCCTTGGTGGTGCGCCAGCCGAAGGGGATGACCTCCACCGGCAGCGGAAAGGCGCCCAGCGCGGCAACTTCCTTGGCGGCATCGGTGATCACCACCATCCGGTCCGAGGCCGTCGCCACGATCTTCTCGCGCAGCAGCGCCCCGCCGCCGCCCTTGATCAGCGCCATGTCGGCGTCGAATTCATCGGCGCCATCGATGGTGATGTCGAGCCATTTCGCCTCGTCGAGCTCGACCACCCGGATGCCGACCTCGCGCGCCAGCGCCGCTGTGCGCGCCGAGGTCGCAACCCCGGTGACCGAGAGTCCCTGTTCGCGCACCAGCTCGCCCAGGCAGCGCACCATCCACGCCGCGGTGGAGCCGGTCCCCAGCCCGACGCGCATGCCGCTCTCGACGAAATCCACCGCGCGCCGCGCGGCGGCGAATTTCGCCTTGTCGATCGGGGAAAGCTCTCCTGCCATCGCCTTGCTCCGCAACTGCCTCGCCTGGGCTTATAGGCCAGGACGGGCGCCATCGCGAGGGGAAATCCGCCAGGCTCCCGCCCAGCGGCGGCGCCATGCTGCCCCAGCCAGAAGACGTTTCAGCGCCGGATCGCGGAGCGGAAATCCGCCAGCCGGAACGCACCGATCAGCGCGCCCAGGCCGAAATAACTCACCGCGCCGGCCACCACCAGCAACACCAGCGCCAGGATGCGCAGCCGCCGCGCCTCCAGCATCTCCGACAGCAGCGCCTCCGCTCCCAGAAGGCACGCGCCCATGAACGCCGCAGCGATCAGGATGCGCCAGATCCGCGTCATGAAGCGCGCATCGAGATCCGTCGCAGCACCCATCCCGCGCGCGCCGCGCCACAGCTGCCAGACCATCGCCCAGCCCGCGAGGCTGGTGGCGATCGCCGCGGCGATGTAGCCGATGAAGGGCGCCAGCCCGACCGCCACCACCGCGTTGACCACCATCGCCACGACAGCGAAGCGGAACGGGCTGCGCGTGTCCTCGCGGGCGAAATAGAGCGGCTGAAGCACCTTCTGGAGCACGAAGGCCGGAAGCCCCAGCCCGTAGACCGCGACTGCCAGCGCGGTGGCCGCGGTGTCGGATTCGGTGAAGGCACCGCGTTCGAACAGCACCGAGACGATGGGCGTGGCGATCACCACCAGCCCCACCGCCGAAGGCACCGACAGTGCCAGCGCGAACTCCGCCGCGCGGTTGAAGGAATGGCGCCCGCCATCGGTATCCTCGGCGCGCAGCCGGCGTGAGAGATCGGGCAGCAGCACCACGCCGATGGCGATGCCCACTACCCCGAGCGGCAGTTGATAGAGCCGGTCGGCATAGGCCAGCCAGGCAATCGCGCCCTCGAAGAAACTGCCGACCTGACGCCCGACCAGCAGGTTGATCTGCACCACGCCGCCGGCCAGCATGGCCGGCGCCGCGATCACCGCGAGGCGGCGTATCTCGGGCGTCAGCCGCGGCCAGGCGATACGCAGCGCGAACCCCGCCCGCTTTGCCGCCACCCAGACCATCACAAGCTGAGCGATCCCCGCCAGCGGCACCGCCCAGGACAGCGCATCCCCCACCGGCCAGCCGGCCAGGTCCGCCAGCAGGATCGAAAGGATGAATGTGAGGTTGAGCAGCGTCGGCGCCGCGGCGGCGGCAACGAAGCGTCCGGTGGCGTTGAGCACCCCCGAAAGCAGCGCCGCGAGCGAGACGAAAAGGATATAGGGAAAGGCGATGCGCCCGAAATGCACGGCCATGTCGAAGCGCTCATCGGCGAGGAACCCGCCAGCCATGGCCATTACCAGCCAGGGCATGGCGAGCTGACCGGCCAGCGTGAAGACGATCAGCAGCGTGCCCAGCCCGGCAAAGGCATTCTGCGCG
>PWLT01000139.1 GCA_003558415.1 Hyphomicrobiales bacterium | reverse complement strand
TCGAGCACGGCATTCTCGGCGCGCATGAAGTGATCGGGCGGCTTGCCGAAGAACAGGGTGCGCGATTGCGGGCAGTGATAGCGCCGATGCGCGCCGGCGATTTCAAAGAAATTGGCTTCGCCCCGGCGCAGCGGGCGGTCGTCCCAGGTCAGATGCGGCGCCGTGGCGTCCAACCCCGAAGGCGTGATCGGCACGATGGCCGGGTAGTCGCCCCAATGCCCGTCGGCCCCGGTGATGGCGGCGTGATAGATCTCGGCCACCAACTCGTTCTTCTTCATCCCCGGCTCGGCGCGCTCGATGATGACCTGGTGCATGCGCTCGACGATGCGTGCAGCGCGGCGCATGTATTCTAGCTCGGAGTCGGATTTCACCGCGCGCTGCCAGTTCACCAGCCCCGTGGCATCCTCGAAGCGCGCCTCGTGCAGATGGTTGAGCAAGGTCTGGTGGGCGGAGGCGGAGTAATAGTAATTATACATCTCCACCCCGATCCAGCCCTGGTTCCAGCCGCGGTCGATGATCAGGTAGGCCAGCGCCTCCATGGGATGCTTCTGCGGATTCTGAACATAGGTGTCGTCATAGCCGACGATCGAATCCGCCTCCTTCATGAACACCGTGCGCAGGGCGCCGGCGGCATCCATGTCGCGGCCCCACCAGACGGGCTCGCCCTCCATCGGCAGCAGCACCGCCTGGTGAACATAGAAAGCCCAGCCGTCATAACCGGTCAGCCAGGCCATGTTCGACGGATCGGTCACGACAAGCAGGTCGATGCCGCGCACCTCCATCTCATTGCGCGTCTTGGCGATGCGCGCCCAGTACTCGGCGTCAGTAAAATTCGGGTTCCAGGTCGTCACGCGCGGCTACCTCCACGGAACCGGTCCGTGAATGGGCACGGGCCGGGGCGTCTTGCGGGGGGTGGGGCTGGCGGCCCCATCCCTACAGCGTTGCGCCGATTTCCTCCACCGCGTCAAGCGTTGCGGCGATGACGGTGTCGCACTCCGCGCGGGTGATGCACAGCGGCGGCGCGAATCCGATGATATCGCCCTGCGGCATGGCGCGCGCGATCACGCCTCTGTCCGCCATTGCGCCGACCACGCGCTGGGCAACCTTCTCGGATGCGTCGAAGAAGCTGCGCGTCTCGCGATCGCGCATCAGTTCGACTGCCGCCATCAGCCCCTCGCCGCGCACATCGCCGACATGGGGATGATCGCCCAGCGCCTGCGCCAGCGCGTTGTTGAAATAGGCGCCGGTGTCGCGGGCGTTCTGCACCAGCGCCAGCTCGTCGATCAGCTGCAGATTGGCCACCCCGGCCGCCGCGCCGATGGGATGGGCCGAATAGGTCCAGCCATGTCCGAAGGCGCCGAAGCTGTCGGTGCCATCCTCAAGCACCTTCCAGACCTTTTCGGAAACGATCGAGCCCGACAGCGGCGCATAGGCCGAGGTCAGCCCCTTGGCGATGGTGATGATGTCGGGGGTGATCCCGTAATGGGTGGAACCCATCATCGTGCCCATCCGCCCGAAGCCGGTGACGACCTCATCTGCGATCAGCAGGATGTCGTGGCGGCGCAGGATCGGCTGCATCGCCTCCCAGTAGCCGGCGGGCGGGGGCACGATGCCACCCGTGCCCAGGATCGGCTCGCCGATGAAGGCGCCAATCGTATCGGCGCCCTCGCGCTCGATCAGCGCCTCGAGCTCGGCGGCGCAATGGGCGGTGAACTCGGCCTCGGTCATCTCGGCGCGCGGGCGGCGGAAGTAATAGGGCGCCTCGGTATGGATCACCTCGGCCATGGGCAGGCCGAACTTGTCATGGAACATCTTGAGCCCGGTCAGCGAGCCGGTGATCAGCCCCGAGCCGTGATAGCCGCGCCAGCGCGAGATGATCTTGCGCTTTTCCGGGCGGCCCAACACGTTGTTGACATACCACACCAGCTTGACGTTGGTTTCATTGGCGTCCGAGCCGCCCAGCCCGAAATAGACCTTGCTCATGTTCGCCGGCGCCCGGTCGATGATCATCTTGGCCAGAGTGATCGAGGCCTCGGTGCCGTGGCCGACATAGGCGTGGTAATAGGCCAGCTCATGCGCCTGTTTCGCAATCGCCTCGGCGATCTCGCGGCGCCCGTAGCCCACATTGACGCAATAGAGCCCGGCGAAGGCGTCGAGCAGGCGCTTTCCGTCGCGGTCCTCGATGAACACGCCCGAGCCGCCGGTGACGATTCGGCTGGCGGAGTCGCCCCGCGCGTGCTGTGCGAAATGCGTCGAGGGGTGGAGAAAGGTCTCGCGGTCCCATTTGTCAAGCTGATCATTGGTGAGCATCGCACCCTCCTGATACGCATGGGGAAATGCAGGGCCGGACGGCCCCGTTGGCGGGCAACATATCGGGGCGCACGAAGATTGTGTTTCTGAAATCCCCCCGGCCGGGAAGGAGAAACCGCTGAATGAAGGGCGTTCTCTGGGCGGTCTTCATCCATCTGCCCGATGCGCAACCGGATGTCGCGCGGCATGGCTCGGCCATCCGGTCAATGCCCGCACCCAACGCGGCGCGGGCAGCGCGGTGGCCTTCGCCAACCTCGCCAATGTCGAACCGGCCGGATCGGATCGAAGCTCGTCGGCCGGTGCGTTCAGGAATGCCCGTCGACCGGCCTCTCCGAGATGCGGGCAGGGGCAACGGCAGGGGCGATCTCCAGCTCAACCTTGCGCGTGGTGCCGGCTGCGGGAAAGCCGATCCGTGCCCCGACCACCCGGGAGCCGTCGACGCTCACGCGCATCTCCGAGGGATCGAGCCCCGCCACCCTTCGGCAGCGGATCTCCAGCACCGCGCCGTCGCGTTCGAGGCGGGCGGAGAAGCCCTCCCAGTCGCCGGGCAGGCAGGGGCGGATCTCCACCCCGCCGGGGCGTGACTGCAGGCCGAGGATGTATTCCACCCCCAGCCGCCAGCCCCATGCCGCCGCGCCGGTGTACCAACTCCACCCGCCGCGCCCCACATGGGGCGCCGCGCCGCCGATATCGGCGGCCATCGCATAGGGTTCGGTGAGGTACCGCCGGGCCTCCTCCGGCGTGGTGGCGTGCAGCGCGGGATTGAGCCGGTCGAAGACCTCGCGCGCGCGATCGCCGTCGCCGCTCAGCGCGAAGGCGATGCCGAGCCAGGCAGCCGCATGTGAATACTGCCCGCCGTTCTCGCGGATGCCGGGCGGATAGGAGCGGATATAGCCCGGATCGCGATGCGTCGTGTCGAAAGGCGGGGTGAGCAGGCGCACGATGCGCCCCTCGCGCGGCATCAACTCGCGCGCCGCGGCATTGAGGGCCTGTTGCGCGCGCGCGGGCTCGCCCGCGCCGCTGAGAACCGCCCAGGATTGCGCGATGGAGTCGATGCGGCATTCCTCGTTCGTGGCCGAGCCCCAGGGCTCGCCGTCATCGTCGATGGCGCGCAGATACCAGGCACCGTCCCATCCGGATTCCTCCACCGCGCGGCGCAACTCCTCGCGCCGTTCCTGCCAGCGCGTGACCGGCTCCGTATGCTCCGCGCCCTCGCACAACTCAAGGAAGCCGTCGATGGCGGCGATCAGGAACCAGCCGAGCCAGACGCTCTGCCCCCGCCCCCGCGCGCCGATGCGGTCCATCCCGTCATTCCAGTCGCCGGTGCCGATCAGCGGCAGCCCATCCGCGCCCAGCCGGTGGGCGCGCTCCAGCGCGCGCTCGCAATGGTCGAGGAGCGGCCAGCGCTCCTGCGTGGGCTCGAAGACGGCGAAACGGTCATGCTCTTCAGGCTCCAGCTCCGGCGCGCGCAGATAGGGCAGCGCCTCGGACATGATCGCGCTATCGCCCGTCGCCTCGACATAGCGCGCACTCACATAGGGCAGCCAGAGCAGATCGTCGGTGATCCGCGTGCGCACCCCGCGCATCTCGGGCGGGTGCCACCAGTGCAGGACATCCCCCTCCTCGAACTGCGCTTGGGCCGCGCGCAGGATGTGGCGGCGCGCGGTCGCGGGCTCGCCATGCAGCAGGGCGAGCACATCCTGAAGCTGATCGCGGAAACCGATGCCGCCGCCCGCCTGATAGAAACCCGCGCGCGCATCCAGCCGCGCCGCGCGCGTCTGGTAGGGCAGCCAGCGATTGATCATCAGATCGAAGGACGCATCGGGCGTGGAGACCTGCACCGCGCCGAGGCGTTCGCGCCATTGCTCTTTCAGGCGTTTGAACTCCGCCTCGACGCGGTCAGCGTCGCGCCAGCGCTCGGCCAGCGCGGCGGCCTCGCCCGCATCGGCGCCCTGCCCCAGCACGAAATGGCACTCCACACTCTCGCCCGGCGCGATGTCGAGCTCGATCTGAAAGGCCGCGCAGGCATCGCCCAGACAATCGCTCGCCTCGCCCAGCCCGCGCCGGCGCAGTGCCGCAGGCCGCGAGCGATCGCCCTGCGGACCGAGAAACCGGGGCCGCGAACAGCACACGCCGTGCGGCGGCATGCTCGCGGCGAGAAAGGCCACCCGCCCCGCGAATACCGGGTTGCGGGTGTTGCGCGCGGTCAGGATGCGCGCGCCAGGATCGAATCGTGCGCACAGGAACGGATCGGCCCGCCCGGGCAGTGCCGCCAGCAGCCATTCGGCATAGTAGGTCGCCGAGATCCGCCGCGTCTGCGCGCCGGTATTGCGCAGCGAGAGGCGCACCAGCTTGACGGGCTCGTCGCAGGCAACGAAAGCCGTGAGCCGTTGGTCGAGCCCGTCATGGTGCGACTCCCAGACCGTGGAACCGGGGCCGTGGCGCACCCGGCAGGGGGCGGCGCCTGCGGGGCGCGGCGTGGGCGTCCAGACATGGCTCGAGCCCTCGTCGCGCAGATAGAGCGCCTCCACCTGCGGGTCGGCCACCGGATCGTTGAGCCAGGGCGTCAGCCGGTTCTCGCCGCTGTTGAGCGCCCAGCTCCAGCCCAGCCCGGCCTCGGTGACGATGGTGCCGAAGCCGGGATTGGCGAGCACATTGGCCCAGGGCGCGGGTGTCGGGCTCTCGGGGCCGGCTTCGATGAGATAGTCGCCGCTCTCGGGATCGAAATCGCCGTAGCCGTTGGCGGGCGTTGCGGAGGCGAAACCGACAGGCTCGGCGTCCCGTCCCTCGGGCGCGTGGAGCGGCTCCAGCTCCGGCGGATCGGGCGCATGCCGCGCAAGGCGTTCAAGCTGCGCCTCGATCGTCCCATCCTCTGCATCGAGCGTCACGGACGCGGCCCGCTCGACCGCGGCGGCGAGTTCGGGGCGCGCGGGATCGCGCGCGACCGGATGAACCCCGCCGCGGTGGCCGACCAGCTCATGCGCGCCCGCGTCGCGGATCTGGCCCAGCACGCGTTCACGCACGGGCTCAACATAGCCGGGCACCCCTTCATGGAGCAAGACGAGGTCGATCTCGATCTCGGCCGCGCGCCACAGCCCATGCGCGGCCAGCACCACCTCAGTCAGCGGGCTCGCGCGCCCCTCACCCACGCGCAGCAGAAGGATCGGCGCATCGCCCGAGATGCCATGCGCCCACAGATCGTGCTGCGTCGACGCATCCGCCTCCGCCACGCCAGCCTCGGGCAGATCCGGGCGTGCCTGCGCGCCCGGGCGGAGCACATGCGACAGCAGGCCCTGAACTGCGGGCAGCGATGCGGGCGCGAGCCCCAGACGCTGAACGCTGCGTGCCGCCTGTACACCGGCGGCCTCGAAAGACCAGTCGAGCGTGGAGAGCGTCGCAAAGCGCCAGGCGCAGCGCTCGGCCCGGGCGCGGCTTTCGGCGGCGATGGTAACGAATGCCAGCTCGGCATGGCCGTGGGGTGCAAGTGTCACCTCGGCCTGGAGCGCGCAGACCGGATCGAGCGTCCAGCCCGTTGTACCTGACAGCCCCTCGCCGCCGCATAATGCAGCGGGTCGGTCGGCACTCCCGTAGCGGCCCAGAAAGGTGCGCCGGTCGGTCTCAAAGCCGATGACACGGGCGCTGTCGTCATCGCAAACCATGCGGTGAAGGATGACCGGGTGACGCTCTTCGGGCCGGCGGCCGCGCCGGGTGAAGAGCAGCGCCTGGAGATCCGGCAGATGATCGCTCGCCACGAAGAGCCGGCTGAAGGCGGGGTGGCGCTCATGCCCGTCGACGGGGGCAAGGATGACCTCGCCCGCGCTGGTCAGGCGAATGCGTCGCGGCCGGTCGGTCTCGTTGACCAGACTCACGCGGCGCATCGCGATGTCGTCTCCGGGGCATATCCCGTCGAGCACGCTCATGGCGATGCCGCGGTTGCGCAGATGCGTCTCGACCAGATGCTGGTGAAAGACCACGCGAAGATCCTCATCGCCCCCTGCCTGCGCGGGGCCAAGCCCCCACAGGGCGGCCTCGTCGCGATCCTGCAGGTAAAGGCTGCAGCCGCCCGCCCCGCCGGGCGCCTCGCTCCCCCCCAGCCCGCGGGTGAGCAGATGGCGGTGCCACCACAGCCCGAGACTGCCCGCGGCATCGGCGCGCAGCGTCATGGTCGTGTTCGAGATGGCGTGCAGGCCCGGTCCGTCCGGGGCGGGCAGCGGCCCCCAGGGGGCAAGCGCGGGCCGGTCATGGGCCAGGGCGGGCGGCTCGGCAGCGGAGTCTTCGCGGCGGGGTTCCTCGCGCGGGAGTTCCCAGGGTATCCGCTCGCTGAGCAGATGCTCGACGGTGCGCATCATCGCGTCGTCGTGAAAATACCCGACCAGCATGTCGTCGCACAGCGCGTTTCCCAGCGCCGCAAGCCCCATCCCCTGATGATGCGCCATGTAGGAGCGCACGGATTCGAAGCGCGCGCCGACGGGGATGCGCTCGGCGGTGAAATCGACCGCCTCGAAGAACCCGTAGCGCCCCAGCGCCCCCAGTTCTTCCAGCGCGCGCAGGTTCTTGATGGCCGGATAGGGGCGCAAGGGAAGCGCGATCATCGTGGCGTAGGGTGCAACCACCATGTCGCGGGCGAGCCCGCGGCGCACCCCCAGCCCCGGCACGCCGAAGGCGCGGTATCGGTACTTGCGATCGGGATCCTGCGCGGAAAACCCCGATTCCGAGACACCCCAGGGCACGCCATGCCGGCGCCCGTAGTCGCGCTGCACATCGATGGCGGCGCGCTCGCTCTGGCCCAGAAGGGTCTCGGGCGGGCAGCGCAGGAGAAGCCGCGGCATCAGGTACTCGAACATCGAGCCGTTCCAGGACAGCAGCGTGAGCGCGCCTGCGCCGGTGAGCGGACGGCCCAGCCGCGTCCAGTGTTCGACCGGAAGATCGCGCTTGGCGATCGCGAAATAGCTGGCAAGCCGTGCCTCGGAGGCGAGCAGATCGTAGCGGTTGGCATCAGGGCGCGCGTGCTCGACATCATAGCCGATGAAGAGCTGTTTGGTCAGCGGGTCGAGCAGCACCTCGAAATCCATCCCCAGCGCCCAGTCGCGCGCACGCGCCGCCAGCGCGCGCAGGGCGCGCTCCATCCGCGCGTGGCCGCGCGCGGCGCGCTCCAGCGCCGCGTCGAGCGATTCGATCCATTCGCGTTCCTCGTCGCGCTCCAGCAGCGTGCCCGCCGCCATGAGCCGGGCGCGCGCGCGATCAAAGGCAGCGCCGGCCTCGGCGGTCGCGGGCGGAGCGGGGATCGCATCGAGAACCGCCGCAGCGCGGTCATGGCAGGCCTGAGGCGCCCGGGCCGCGATGCTCCGCCACCCCTCGAACTCCTGATGGTCGCGCCACATCGCCCGGATGTGCCCGCGCGTGCGCTCGAGCCAGATCTGCACCTCGCGCAGGCTTTCGGACGGAACCGGGCCGGCCTCGCCGATGGCGTCGCGAAGCTCGGATTCGAGCCGCGGCAGCAGCACGTCCTGCAGCGTTTCCAGAACCTGCGCCCAGTGGCCGCGATCACGCGCAGCACCCGCAACCGCCTCGCGGATCTCGTCCAGCAGAACCTGCCCCCTGCGCCCGAATGCGGGTTCGGCAACGGGTGCGCGCAGCGCCTCGGCGAGCAGCGCCAGCGTGTCCTCCAGCCCGTACCAGCGCTCGACGCCGAAGAGCGGCGCCTTGCGCGCCGCGTGGCAGGCCCGAGCGAAGGCGATCAGGCTGACGGCAAGGTTGCCGCTATCGACCGCCGAGACATAGCGCGGGGGCAGCGGCTCGAGATGGCGCGTCTCGTACCAGTTGAGCAGATGCCCGCGCCAGGCCGTCAGCCGGTCCATCGTGTCAAGGGTGTTGCGGCT
>PWLT01000008.1 GCA_003558415.1 Hyphomicrobiales bacterium | reverse complement strand
GCTGGGGATGCTTCTGATCCTCATCACCTTCCTGGCGATGCCCGCGCGCAAGGCCGATCCGCTCGACAAGCTCAAGGAGGCGTCCCGTCCCAGACATGATGGGGAGGGGAAGCCCTCCGGCCCGGCGCTGCGCCCCAACGAAGGCGCTGCGGAGAAACTCGACAAGTTCGCCGGCTTTCTGGAGCCCAAGGACGAAACCGAGATGTCGAGCGCGCGCATGAAGCTGCTTCAGGCGGGGTATCCTGCCAAATCGGCGGTGCGCACCTATCATGCCATCCAGTTCGCGGCGGGGATGGGATTTCTGCTGCTCGGCGTGCTCTACGCCATCATCTCGAGCGCGACCGGAGAGGTCAGCGCAGCGAAGCTGACGATCTCGGTGTTCCTTCCCGGGCTGATCGGGTATTATATGCCCAAGTACTGGGTCGAGCGGCGCCGCGCCACCCGACAACAGGAGATCGTGGACGGGTTCCCCGACGCGCTCGACATGCTGCTCGTGTGCGTGGAGGCGGGCCAGTCGCTCGACCAGTCGATCCTGCGGGTCGCCCACGAGATCCGCCCCGGTTATCCGGCCCTGGCAGAGGAGTTCGAGATCGTCAGTCATCAGGTCAAGGCCGGCAAGGACCGGGTCTCGGTGCTCAAGGACATGGCCGCGCGCGCCGATGTCGCTGACATCAGCTCCTTCGTCACGGTGCTGGTGCAATCGGCCAGTTTCGGCACCTCGATCTCGGACGCGCTGCGCGTCTATGCCGCCGAGATGCGCGACAAGCGGGTGATGCGCGCTGAAGAGAAGGCGAATGTGCTTCCCACCAAACTGACCCTGGGCACAATGCTGTTGACTGTGCCGCCACTGATGATCATTCTGATCGGCCCGTCGGTCTACGGTATCTACGAGACGCTTACGAGTGCCAATTTTTGAACCCATGAGCCATTGGCGCGCGATTTCCTGTCTCATCCTGTTCGGGCTCGCCGCATGCGGCGAGCCCGAAGCACTTGAGGACGGCCGGGTCGGCCCGGCGCCGCCGCCGGGCACAGCGACGGTCTCGGAGGCCGTGGACGGGCTCGAGGTGGGGCACCGCCTCATGGCCGCGGGGGAGTATGAGTTGGCCTTGCGCGCTTATCTGCGAGCGGCCGGTGAACATGGCGCCAATGTCGATGTGCTCTCGGCACTGGGGTCGGCCAATCTCAGGCTTGGACGGCTGGGCCAGGCCGAGCGCCTGCTGCGCCGCGCCAAAGAGGCCGATCAGACCTTCGTGCCGGCCTGGAACAATCTCGGCGTGGTGCTCATGGAAACCGGCCGCACGGGAGAGGCCCGGCGCGTCTTCCAGACCGCATTCGCGCTCGACAGTGGCCGTTCCGCCGAAATCCGCGAAAATCTCAGGCTGGCTATCGAAATGACCAGGCATTCCGAGTATCCTGCCGCCAAAGAAAACGAATTGAGGCTGGTGCGGCGGGGCAGCGGACGGTTCCTCCTCCTCGCCACACCTTGACGGACGAGCAGCAGAGGACGCAAAAATGCGCCATCCCATGATACTCAGCGCCTGCATGGCCGGTGTGCTGGTGCTGGCCGCCTGTGGCGAGACAGGCGAAGCCGAAGCCACCCGCGCGGTGCAGGATCTCGATCTCATCGACGAGGCCAATCTCAACGAGATCATGCTCACCGCAGCGGATCCCGAGGAAGCGGTCTCCTATTACCGGCGCGCGCTCGAAGAGCAGCCCGAGCGGGTCGACCTTCAGCGCGGTCTGGCCAAGTCGCTTGCGCGCGCCGGCCGCGCCACCGAGGCGGTGGGCGCCTGGCGGCGTGTCATCGACCAGGGCGAGGCGGACCATGACGACCGGGTGGCCTATGCCGATGCGCTGATCCGCAGCAATGACTGGGACGCCGCGGCGGCTGAGCTCGATAGCATCCCGCCCACCCACGAGACTTTCGAGCGCTACCGCCTGGAGGCGATGGTCGCCGACAGCAAGGAACAGTGGGATCGCGCCGACAGTTTCTACGAAACCGCCGTGGGGCTGACCACGCGCCCTGCCGGGGTGCTCAACAACTGGGGGTATTCCAAGCTCACGCGCGGTGACTATGCCGAGGCCGAGCGCCTTTTCATCGAGGCGATCACCTACGACTCCGCGCTGTTTACCGCCAAGAACAACCTGGTGATGGCGCGCGGCGCGCAGCGAAATTATTCGCTGCCGGTGATCACCATGACCCAGACCGAACGCGCGCGTCTGCTGCACACACTGGCACTCGCCGCGATCAAGCAGGGCGACGTGAATACCGGCCGCGGCCTGCTTCAGGAGGCGATCGACACCCACCCGCAGCATTTCGACGTGGCCGCGCGCGCGCTGCGCGCGCTGGACGCGGAAACCTGACGCGGGACGCGCGGGCGATGTTCGAGCTTCCCGCCAGCGCCGCGTTGTGGTTCCTGCCCCTCGCCCTGCCAATCTCGCTCTGGGTCGCCTGGAGCGACATGCGCAGCATGCGCATCCCCAACAAGGCGGTTCTGGCGCTGCTGGCCGGCTATGCGCTGATCGGGCCGCTGGCCTTGCCGCTGGAGAGCTGGGCCTGGGGTTGGGCGCATTTCGCGGTGGTACTGGTCGCGGGATTTCTGCTCAGCAGCGCCGGGGCGCTCGGTGCGGGCGATGCCAAGTTCGCCGCCGCAATGGCCCCTTTCGTCGCCACGGGCGACATAAGGCTGTTCCTGCCGCTCTTCGCGGCGGTGCTGCTGGCGGCATTTGTCACCCACCGCGCGGTGCGTGCAGTCCCGGCGCTGCGCGGATTGACCCCGCATTGGGAGTCCTGGCAGCGGCGCGAATTTCCAATGGGGCTGGCGCTGGGAGGCGCGCTCGCGCTTTACCTCGTGCTGGCCGCCACCGTGGCACCGGCCTGATCCAGGCGCGCCTTAACCCCGCCCCAATCGTTGGGTGCAATACATTTGACGGATCAACGAAAAGCGGAGCTCCGCGATGAACATCCAGGACACCACCGTCTCCGGCCCCCCGGCCCCGCGCAACCTCGACGATCTCGGGCTGCCCGTGGTGATGCTGCGCGACATCCTGCTCAAGACGCTCTTTCGCATGTCGGTCGATCAGACCAGCGACATCGCGCGCATCACCAGCCTGCCCGTGCCGCTCGCCCAGGAGGTGATCGACATCGCCCGCGGGCAGTCGCTGCTGGAGGCAACGGGAACGCTTCATGCCTCCTCGCGCGGGGAGATGGGATATCAGCTCACCGATTCGGGCAAGGCGCGTGCGCTCGATGCGCTGGCGCAGTCGGAGTATTTCGGCGCGGTGCCGGTCCCGATGACGCAGTATGCCGCCCAGGTCGAACGCCAGTCGGTGCGCAAGATGCGCATCACCCGCGACCAGCTCACCGCAGCGATGGGCGACCTGATCCTGCCCGATACGCTTCTCGATCATCTGGGTCCCGCGGTAAGCGCGGGCCGCTCGATCCTCATGTACGGCCCGCCGGGTAACGGCAAGTCGTCGATCTCCAACGGCATCCGTGATGCGCTGGGCGATCGCATCTATGTCCCCCGCGCGGTGGAGCATGCGGGACAGGTGATCTCGGTTTATGATCCGATCGTGCACTCCAAGGCCGAGGCCCAGGAGGACGACCCCAGCTCCCTGCGGCGCAGTTCTACCCGTTTCGACCCGCGCTATGTGCGCTGCGACCGGCCCACGGTGATCACCGGCGGCGAGCTGACGCTCTCGATGCTAGATCTGACCTACAACCCTACGGCGCGCACCTATCAGGCGCCGTTGCAGTTCAAGGCCACCGGCGGTGTATTCATCGTCGACGACCTCGGCCGGCAGGAGGAAAGCCCACAGGCGCTGATCAACCGCTGGATCGTGCCGCTGGAGGAGGGCCATGACATCCTCGCGCTGCAATCGGGCGAGAAATTCACCGTGCCCTTCGACACGCTGGTGATCTTTTCGACCAACTTCCACCCCAATGCGATCTTCGACCGCGCCGCGCTGCGCCGGATCTTCTTCAAGATCAAGATCGACGGCCCCAACCAGGAGGATTTCCTCAAGATCTTCGCGCTGGTGGCGCGCAAGCGCGGCATGCCGCTCGACGAGGCTGCGCTGGTGCATCTGCTCAAGGCGCGATTCCCGGAGATCGACAATGTCTATGCCAACTACATGCCGATCTTCCTGATCGACCAGATGATCGCGATCTGCGAGTTCGAGGGGATTCCCTACCAGATGACGCCCGAACTGGTCGACCGGGCCTGGGCCAACATGTTCGTGCGCGACGAGGACATCACCCGATAGGGCAGATTGCGCCCGACCACAGTCATGCCCCGGTGAATAGTTTCGCGCGCCTCGCGGGTGTTGCATTTGATCGGACTCGTCCAGAGCCTGACACTGGGCATGCGGCCGCCCGAGGTGGGTGCGGATGCGCCCGCCTGGGGGGGAGGGCGGGCGCATGCCCGGGCCGCGAGCGGCCCGGGCGGGGTGAAACCGATCAAACGCGCCACGCCCTTGCGGGTGAGGCGGATTTCCAGGATGGATTGCAATCCTCGGAATTCATTACCATCGGAGATGCAACGGGGTCCGAGACTCCGATCAAGCGCGCCACGCCCTGACGCCCCCCTGCCCTGTCACGCAGACCGTTCCCAGCGGCGGATGGCGCCATCCTGATAGGTTCGGCTGACGGGGATGCACTCTCCGTCGCGCAGGCACAACAGAACCTTCCCGCGCTGGCGCGTGAGCGCGGTCACCGCACTGTCCGCAACCCAGTGCGAGCGATGCACGCGCATCCCGTCGAGGCCGTCCAGCTCGCGCAGCGCATCGGCAAAGCGCATCAGCAGCGCCGTCTTGCCCACGCTCGTGACCACATCGACGTAATGATCACGAACCGAAACGCGCAGCAGTTCGCCCCGCTGTTCCGGCGCAAGCCGGTCGAAAAGCCGCGGTGTCTGAGGGTCCCTGGCCTCCTGAAGAGGGTCATCATGGCTCGGTCGGAACACCGCGCGCAGCGGCAGGATCGCCACGGGAACCGCAAAGGCCGTCAGCGCCATGAGTTCGAGGGGAAGCTGATGCGGCACGCCGCGCACCACCAGTGCGGTGACGCCGAAAAGCATCGGAGCGAAGGCCAGGCCGAAGGTGGCGGAAAAGAGCAGCTCACATTTCCACCGCGCATGACCGCGCGCGCGACAGTGCAGCACCCCCCGGTGCAGCACCAGCGCGAGCGCCAGCCCAAGCCCCGTCATGCTGCCCCAATAGATTGCGCGCTCGGGCCAGGCCGGCCATTGAAAGGTCCCGAACGGGCCGGCGAGGGTCAGCAGCGTTGCCACCGCGATCCATCCCGCAACAAACCATAAAAAATAGAATCTCTTGAACACCGAACCCTTCATCACATCGGCGAAACCCGCGTGCTTGACAAATATCAAGAAGTACTTTTTTTGCGCTCGGCAAGCTCTGCCGCTGACAAATTCGCATACGGGTGCATACTCCTTTGCGACACAGCATGGAGGGCACCATGAGCGAACAGATGGGCGGCGACAGGCTTCGCGACAGTTTCGCCCGCCAGAGCCTCATGACGACGCTGGGCGCGCAGATGCTGAGCCACTCCCCGGGCCGCTGCCAGCTCGCGGCGCCGATCCTTCCCGGCATGCGTCAACAGCACGGCGCCGGGCACGCCGGAGTGACCTTCGCGCTGGGCGACACGGCGGCGGGCTATGCGGCGCTGTCAATGATGCCGGAAGGCCGCGAGGTGATGACCGCCGAGATGAAGATCAACCTGATGTCGCCGGCGCTGGGCGAGCGGTTGCTGGCGACGGGCGAGGTCGTGCGGGCCGGTCGCCGGCTGGTCGTCGTGCGCGCCGAGGTGGCCGCCGAGCGCGCGGGTGAGAGGGTGACCGTGGCGATCCTTCAGGGCACGATGATCCCGGTGGACCTGCCCTAGGCGTCAGCCGAGCACCGCCGCGCGGACCTGGGCATCCCAACCCAGATGAAGGCTATCGCCGACGCGGATCACAGGGCGTTTCATGAGCGCGGGATGGGAGGCGATGAGGCTGTCGGCGGGTGCGGTGCGTTCGGCCTCGGAAAGCCCGCGCCAGGTTGTCGACTGGCGGTTGACGAGCCGGTCACCGAAGGCTGCGAGAAACTCCTTGCGTTCGGCCGCGCTCAGCGGTGCGGCGCGGATGTCGCGCATCTCCACCACCCGCCCTTCGGCCTCCAACGCCTTGCGCGCCTTTCTGCACCGGTCGCAATTCGTAAGCCCGTAGAGGGTGACCCGCTCGCTCATCAGCCGCCTCCCCTCGCCGGCTCAGCGATGACGCTTGAGCTTGCCCAATTCGGAGTCCAGCGCATTGCGGATCTTGTCGAGCGCACCGATGACCGCGTTCTGGATCGTCTCGCCGGTGTGAGTCGCCGCGAGCGGATCGCGCCCACGCGGGCGCGCCTCCACGAGGCAACGCTTGTCCTTGCCGCCCTTGTGGGCATTCTCGTCGCTGATATGCACTTCGACACGCGTGAGATGTTCGGACACCGCGCCGAGCTTGGAATTCACCGTGGTCTCGACGAACCGGATCACATCCTCGCGGCCATGAATGTTGTTGTCGGTGTTGACCTGAATCTGCATTTCGCGATGCCCTTCGTCGGTTGCGCACTGGTTCGCAATTATGCGCTTGCGCGCAGGGGCACAAGGCATCATCCAAGATTTCGGCCAAGCCACGGCGGATCGGCGCGCGCTGACCGGGACAAGGATGGACCAACGCGCGATGCACGCCATGAATGCGGTCGAGGTGATCGCACCCAATTTCAAGAAGCGCATGTCGGGAGGTGAGCGCCACTGTATTCCGGCCGGTGCCGGTGCAGGCACGTGCCTTGCGCATCGCGCCCCAACGCTGGGAGTGCTTCGGCCTCACCCGCTGGAGGCCATCGGCCGTGGCATGCCGCTGGTGGCCGCGCCTGGTCGCGCAATGCCGCTGCGCATATCCGCGCAGGGGTTCGCATCGAGGAGGAGGCCAGGGCGCTCAATGCAATATACCGCGCACTTTTGGGTGCAAACCCGCCGTACGGAGTAGGCTAGGGCACGGTTGCGCACCCGCACCGAGGGAAGCCACGGAGCGCTTTCGTATACGATGGCATACCTGGCTTTGCAGCGTGCCCTTTATCAGTTATGAGGACGCGCAAGCGAGTCGTGCTGATCCGGAGGGACCCATGAGCAAGATCAAGGTAGACAACCCCGTCGTCGAACTCGACGGCGACGAAATGACCCGCATCATCTGGGATTTCATCAAACAGAAGCTGATCCTGCCCTATCTCGACATCGACCTGAAATACTATGACCTGGGCATCGAGGAGCGCGACCGCACCGACGATCAGATCACCGTCGATGCGGCCCACGCCATCCAGAAATACGGCGTCGGCGTGAAATGCGCCACCATCACCCCCGATGAGGCCCGCGTCGAGGAGTTCGGCCTCAAGCGCATGTACCGCTCGCCCAACGGCACGATCCGCAACATCCTCGGCGGCGTGATCTTCCGCCAGCCGATCATCTGCCGCAACGTGCCGCGCCTGGTGCCGGGCTGGACCAAGCCGATCGTCGTGGGCCGTCACGCCTATGGCGACCAGTACCGCGCCACCGATTTCAAGTTCCCCGGCAAGGGCAAGATCACGATCAAGTTCGTCGGCGAGGACGGCGAGACGATCGAGCACGAGGTCTTCGACGCGCCCTCTGCCGGTGTGACGATGGCGATGTACAATCTCGACGACTCGATCCGCGACTTCGCCCGCGCCTCGATGAATTACGGGCTTCAGATGGGCTGGCCCGTGTATCTCTCGACCAAGAACACCATCCTGAAGGTCTATGACGGGCGCTTCAAGGACCTGTTCCAGGAGGTGTTCGACACCGAATTCAAGGACAAGTTCGAGAAGGCCGGCATCACATATGAGCATCGCCTGATCGACGACATGGTCGCCGCGTCGCTGAAATGGTCGGGTGGTTATGTCTGGGCCTGCAAGAACTACGACGGCGACGTGCAGTCCGACACGGTCGCGCAAGGTTTCGGCAGCCTTGGCCTGATGACCAGCGTGCTGATGACGCCCGACGGCCAGACCGTCGAGTCCGAAGCCGCGCATGGCACCGTCACCCGCCATTACCGCCAGCACCAGCAGGGCAAGGAGACCTCGACCAACTCCATCGCCTCGATCTACGCCTGGACCGGCGGGCTCAAGAACCGCTCCAAGCTCGACGGCAACGACGCGCTCAAGACCTTCGCCGAGACGCTG
>PWLT01000304.1 GCA_003558415.1 Hyphomicrobiales bacterium | reverse complement strand
CGCTGTGGCTTTGCAGGATCTGCTCGATCCGTGCGTGCCCCAGACCGAGCAGCCCGTCGGTCGCGGCAACAAGGATGTCAGAGTCCGCAAGCTCGACCGGGCTGGCCGGACAATCCAATCTGGGAATCTCCTTGCCACATACCACCGAGGTGAGGCAGTTCCGATCGGGATGGCGCAGTCCGTCTTCCGGGCTCATCTGGCCGGCCCGCACCAGGACGTCGATCTGCGGCGCAAGCGAGTGATCCTCGTTGATCTGTCGCAGCTCGCCGTCGCGGTACAGCAGAAGCGGGGAATCGCCGACCGAGACCCAGAAGACCTGACGGCCAAACAGCACCAGGGCGAGCAGCGTGGTGCCCATCCCGCGGGTGCTGGCATCCGTTCTGACATGTTCGCCGATACATTCGTTGGCAGCGAGAACCGCACCGCGAAGGATGTCCGGCGCGCCATTGACCAGAGCCTGAACATTTCCGCTTTGCAGCTTCAATTCGCTGAAGACCTCGGTGACCGCGATCTTGCTCGCCACATCGCCGGCGGCATGGCCGCCCATCCCGTCCGCCAGCACCACCAGCGACAGCTCTGCATCCATGGCGCAATCGGCAATGACGGCGTCTTCCTGGTATTCCCGGCCGCCCTGGCTGATGCCGGTTGCCGCGTCGAGTTGGACGTCAGGCGAAAGCGGCATCGGCATCATCATCACGCTGTCCTTCGCTCCAGTCGAACTCGGCTCCACAGAATGCAACGAAACGAAGCGTGGTTTCCCCGATCCTGATGCGATCGCCATCAGAGAGATCCTCGGTGGACAGGACCGGCCGGTCATTCAGGCGGACGATGTTGACCTTGCCTCCATGCCCGAGAAAGTGCTTTCGAAGCTCGGGGTCATAGGCGATTACGGCATGACCCTGACGCGAAATGCTCGTGTCGCCGAAATCCAGTGTCACCGCCTGGTCTTCGCCACGCCCGATCTGGGACACGCCGGTGGCCAGCGTGAAGGACGCGCCCCGCCCCGGTCCATCCACGATGACCAACCAGCCCACGGGGTACTTTCCCTGGGCCGCGGCTGTTGCCGATGACACTTTTTCGAAAACGTCGCCATCATCGTTCGAGCTGTGTTCAAAGCCAAGCAACCGGGTTCGCACCCGGCCTGCGCGCCGTCCGGCCCGACCGGTTGTCGGGGAAGGAACCGCGACCATGGCCTCCGAGGTGCGATCCGCCGCGCTCTCCGGCTCCGGTGTCGGCAGGGACGGCTCCGATGTCTGCAAGGACGGCAGCACCGTTTCGGTGTCCGGGGAAGGGGGATTGACGACTTCCCCCGGCACCCCATCACCCGGTTGCGCTGTCGGCGCCTCCTCTGCCGTTCCGGGCGATCGGTGCGGTTCCTGCGGCGACTCGGACGGGGAAGCGCCCGCCGGGGTTTCCCGGATTGCCAGCTGCTCGCGCAGCCGGCTCAGACGGTCGTCGAGCGAGGCCCTCTCAAGCGGCGCGCCGGTATGGCCCGCAACGCCAGGTACCCGCGGCGCAGGTGCGGCGCACTCATGCGCAGTCGGCACGCCGCCCTCGCCGGGGGGCTGAGCGTCGTCCGACTCGGGAAGGGGGGACTTGAGCGCGTCCGGCACGAAAGCGGTGTCGTCGGTGCCCTCCCCGATCGCCGGTTCGCTCACAGGCGGGCCGCCTTCGCTGACCTGCAACTGCTCCTGCTGTTCGTTGCACTTGGCGTGTCCCGCCTGTTCGTCACGCTGTTTGCCTGAGCCCAGTCTGAAAAGATTCATGATGTTGCCTTTCGCACTCGTTTCACGCGACCCGGGCCGGCCAGGCGAGCGGGGTCACCTAAGGATATTCGCAAGGATGCCAAGGAACCCTCGAGGTCGCTCGCAGCTTTCGGGTGAGGGCTCTGGCCCGTTAGAATTCACGCGGGTGGGGCCATTCACCACGATCGGCTGCGCGACCTGTCCGTTGGCCCCGCTGCCGGCATCCGCCTCGCCCTCCTGCGCGCTGTCGTCCTCGCCTTCCTCCTGACCGACGAGCCAGTCGTCCTCCAACTGCCAGGAAAAGAAGACCTTCTTCTCCTTCTTTGCCGGAGCCGGGGTCTCCGGCGCCTGCGCGAACGTGCGCTCCTGCTGTCGGCGTGCCTCCAGCACGGCTCTGTTGGTTTCGGAAACCAGTTCGGAAATCAGCCGCTCGGTCTTCGCGCTCCATTCCGCACGGACGAGCGCGGCTTCGCGGCGGGTGTCGACATCGATCTCCTTCAACCAGGCCTGCGCTGTCTCGTGGCGGTCCTTCGGAAAGATCTGCATGGCCTTGTCGATCGATGCCAGGAATTCGGCAGGATAGCCGTGGATGCGACCGGCCAGGGGCTGGTAGGGGTCGGGCTCCTTTGCCGCGATTGCGGAGAGGCGCAACTGGCTGACTGGCGGTATCTCACCCGAGATCAGGTGATGGAATGTCGCACCCAGGGCGTAGAGGTCGCTCGGCGGCCCCTGCGACACGCCGGCTATGTAGAATTCCTGCGGCGAATATCCGTCCTTGACCACCTGGAGTGCCGACAAGGCGCGGCTGACGCGCGTCGCCCTTTCGCGCGCCGCCCCGAAATCGATCAGCACCGGCATGCCCCGCTTGTCCAGCAGGATGTTGTCGGGCGAGATATCCCGGTGCAGCAGGCGGTTGTCATGCACGAAGCCGATCGCCTGAAGGAGTTGCTTGAGCATGTCCTGAACCCGCTTTGGGGACAGTCTTTCCTGATCGCTTTCGATCAAATCGAGCAGATCGTGGCCGTCCACATAGTCCAGCGCCATATATGCGGTCTCGTTGTCCTCGAAAACCTGGTGGACACCGACGATGTTCGGGTGGCGCACCTTGGCGAGCCGCCGCGCTTCCTGAACGAACAGGCGGACGATGGACTTGAACTCGTCCTGGTGTGAGCGTGACCTGGCGCGCACGACCTGATCGCTGCGGCCGCATAGGGAACTGGGAAAGCATTCCTTGATCACGACGGTGCTATCCAGGCTGTCTCGCGCGAGATAGGTCAGGCCGAATCCACCGTAATTCAGGAACCTCTCAATGGTGTACTGGCCGCGCAGCAGGGTGGTGCCCGGCTTCAGTTCATCAGTGAACTGTGTCGCCTCGACGGCGCCATCTATGTCCAGTGCGGACTTCATCAATCCCCAAGTAGCCGCTGTCAGTAACAGTGGAGCAGAACGAAACGCGACTTGATTGCGACCAAGCTTGAATCAGAATCTGGCCAAATCATGTCCGGATCTTGACAATGCGGGCGCCCATGCATGGCGCGGTGGCGTGCCGCGCTGAGAGTTCGGGTTCGGTGATCCATCTCCCTGTCCCGTAGGACGCCAGCCCGTATTGCAATGGGCAGGTCGAGAGCGATGTCGAGGCTCAACTCCTCACCGCTGAGCAGGTATGCGCGCGGCCTGCCCTCTTCCCCCGGCTCAAGCCCTGAGCCGTGATCCCGACCCTCCCCGCCCCTTTCGGGTGGGTTTTTTTCGTGACGACCCGATGCAAGCGACCGCCCCTGAGGGGCGGCCGCGGGCCTTGTGCGCCTAACCGCAGGAGAGGTTCAGTTATCGAGCGTCTCGGTGGAGGCGAAGAACATCGCCTGGCTCACGCAGGAGCGCAGCTTTTCCTCGGAATAGGGCTTCGAGATCAGGAACGCAGGTTCGGGACGCGCCCCGGTGAGAAGGCGCTCGGGAAAGGCCGTGATGAAGATGACCGGCGCCTCTTCCGTGAACGTGAGGATCTCGTTGACCGCATCGATGCCCGAGGAGTCATCGGCCAGCTGGATGTCAGCCAGGATCAGATCGGGACGCTGCGCCCGCGCGAGCTCGACGGCCTGCGCATGGGTGCGCGCGATACCGGTGACCGCGTGTCCCATGTTGGAAACGATGGTCTCGATATCCATCGCGATCACGGCTTCGTCCTCGATCACCATGACCTTGCCCTGCACAGAACTCTGCATCTCGCGCAATGCGATGCTGACAAGCTCCTCGGCCTCGCGTTGGGAGATCTGCATGATCCGGGCGATGTCTGCGTATGGAAATTCCTCGATCATGCGCAGCAGGAGCGCCTCGCGGGTGTTTGTCGTCAGCCCGGCCAGGTGACGATGCGCCCGTCCTTCAAGCGAGCCCGGGTCGGGATCTTCGAGCGGGGCTCCGGTGGTCGTCCAGACATTGTGAAAGACCTGAAACAGCGCCACGCGCGGCTTCAGCCCGTAGTCGAAACTCTTCGGGTCGGCGAGGATGGCCTCGAGGCTGGCGGAGGCGTAGCTGTCACCGGAGCCCTGACTTCCGGTAAGCGCCCGTGCGTATCTGCGAAGATACGGAAGCTCCTGCGATATCAGCGATGCGAGGTCGCCCGATTCCCGTGCGCCCGCAGCATCCTTCGTGGCGGTTCCGGTGTTCTTGCTGGCATGTTTCATCACGACTCACTTTTTTCTTCATTGCCCGGAACCCAACGCGCTGCGGCGCGTTCGGTTCCGTAACGCGCGTGAAAATTTGCAACCTGACGTCAGAACAACGAGCATCATGATGGCCAAAGGCAACCGCAAGAGTGACAATCTGCCAGACGATCAGGAATCGGTACCGCCGGAACTGGAGCGGCAGATCAACGAGAATTTGCGACAACTGTATCAGCAGACACTGGACGAAGAACTTCCCGATCATCTTCAGGAGCTCTTGAGGCGCCTCAAGGAGCAGGAGCAGGATCAGGACGAGGATCGCGTCAAATGACTGACAGCGCGCCATCCAGCCGGTCCGCCAAGGATGAACTGGTCGACCATGTGCCCGCCCTTCGAGCGTTCGCACTGAGCCTATCGCGCAACCCGGCGACGGCAGACGACCTCGTGCAGGAGACCATCCTCAAGGCATGGACCAACATGAACAAGTTCCAGGAAGGCACCAATCTGCGTTCGTGGCTGTTCACCATTCTGCGCAACACCTATTATTCCTCGCGCCGCAAACTCAATCGCGAAGTCAGCGACTCCGACGGCTTTCATGCAGCGGGTCTGTCGCAAAAGCCCGACCATGACGGGCGCCTGGCGCTCAATGATTTCGCCTCCGCTTTCGCTCTGCTCCCCGATGAACAGCGCGAAGCCCTCATGCTGGTCGGCGCGTCCGGGTTTTCCTATGAGGAGGCTGCGCAAACCTGCGGCTGCGCCGTCGGGACGATCAAGAGCCGGGCCAACCGCGGCCGCCAGCGGCTTGCGGAATTGTTGAATCTGAGTTCCGATGAGGGGCTCGAGATGACTGACCGGGCAACAATGGCAGTGATGACCGCACAACCGGCATCGAAGGGATGAGGACAGGATGCCGAGGCGCCTACTGCCACTGGGGCGGCGACTGTTTGAAGGTCTCGGGTTTCGGCTGGTCATTCTGCTCACCATCGCGCTCCTGCCGATCGGCCTGATCGCGGTCACTCAGAACAACCGCGTCGTGAGCGAGGCCCAACGCAGCGCCGAGACGGCATTGCTCGGCCTGACTTCGGAATCGGTCGCTGGCGAGCGCACCCTGATCCAGAGTGCGCTGGGCTCCGCCTCAGCCCTGGGGCCGGTCGCACTGGACCGCCTGGACGACCGGGAACGGTGCGTCAGCGCTTTCGAGGAATTCGTTCGGCGGGCGGGGCTGTTCCAGTTCGCCGGGTTTGTCGAGCCGGACGGCACGATGCGCTGCAGTTCGGACGGCGAAGAGAAGGACCTCTCCGGCACCCCCGCCTTCTGGAGCTTCATCGACGAGCCGGAGCCGACCATCCTGATGAATCCCGATGGTGACGTGACCGGCCAGCCCTCGCTCGTCATCGCTCAACCGGTCAGGAACGATGACGAATTCGAAGGCGTTCTGATCGTGGCGCTGCCGCTCTACGCGCTCAACCTTGTGCGGGAGTTCGGGCAGGAGCGGGTGCCCACCAGCACCATTCTGTTCAGCCGCGAAGGCGATGTGATCAGCACGACGCCAAGCGATCTCGATGTCGAGGCCAGCATGCCGCAAGGGAGATCACTGGCCTCCCTGGCGAATGACGAAAAGACGCTCCTGCAAAGCCGGACGGAAAAGACCGGGCCGGCCACATTCACGATTGTTCCGCTCATCTCCGACAGGCTGTACGTGCTCGGCGTCTGGGCAGAGGAGGATTTGCCGACGACGGGCGCGATGGCCAATCCGCTCAACCTGGCGTTTCCCTTCCTGATGTGGCTGGCAAGCCTTGGTGTGGCCTACTTCGCCGTTCATCGGCTGGTTATCCGTCACATCCGGACGCTGGGCCGCCAGATGCGCCGCTTCGCGGTCGGCCAACGCGGCGGCGCGCCGGAAGTCATCGAGAAGGCACCTGCCGAGCTTCGTGAGTTGAGCGTGACGTTTTCCAAGCTCGCGCGCATCCTGGCGCGGGACGAGGCGGAACTCGCCGCGTCGCTGGAAGAAAAGACCGTTTTGCTCAAGGAAGTTCATCACCGGGTCAAGAATAACCTTCAGCTTATCGCCTCCATCATCAGCATCCAGAGTCGGCAGGTGAATGAGCCCGAGGCACGCGATGTGCTCAAGAGCCTGCAGGACCGGGTCATGGCGCTGGCCACGATCCATCAGCGCCTCTACCAATCCGACAGGCTTGCCGATGTGCAGGTGGACCGCCTTCTCGACGACATCGTGAGCCAACTCGCCTCGATCAGCGCCGTGCCGGGGCGCGACACGCAGATCCGCACGCAGCTGGAACATGTCAGCCTGAAGCCCGATCAGGTCGTGCCCCTGTCCCTGCTGGCGACCGAGGCCGTCACCAATGCCTTGAAATACTCCGGTTGCGCCGAAAAGGGGGGCGGACAGATCGATATCCGATTGTCCCGGGCCGGAGACGAAGAAGTGTTGTTCGAGGTCATCAACTCGGATGGTGCACCGTTCTCGGAGATGGGTGCGCCTGCGGGTACGCAACTGGGGACGAAACTGATTCAGGCATTTTCGACCCAACTCGGCGGTCATACGGAGCAAGGCCAGTTCAAGACCGCAACGGGAACCGGCTACCGGCTGGCCACGCGATTTCCCGTCGCCGGTTCCCGGACAGGCGGCACCAGATCTGCGGATGCGGAAGACTGAACGACTCGTCCCCGCTCATGTTGGCCGGACTCAATACATCAGGCCCGCGCAATGCGCGGGCCTGTGTGAGTGGTGGCAAGTTCGATCAGACCGAAATCAGCCTTCGTATTCCGGCATCGCCTCGAGTTCCTCCAGCGTCATCGCCAGGGTGATGCGAATGTCGGCCTCGCCCTCGGCCTCGATATCGACCTGCGAGCGATCCAGGGCAACTTCCCTGGCGCCAAGCCCCAGGAAGCCACCGACCTCGGCGATGATTTGCGCCAGGTGGCCGTCGGCATCGATGATCAGATCGGCGACGGTCCCGACGACTTCGCCGTTTGAGTCATGGATGTCGGCACCGATCAGAGCGTCGCTCGTCAGGGTCATGCCGGCGGCGATCGATCCTTCGCCCTGTGCTTCAGCGCCGGCTTCGGCCGCGGCATCCGCGCCCGCATTCACATCAGCGTCGACATCGGCATCGGCGTCGATATCAGCATCGATATCCGCATCGGCGTCCACATCGGCATTCACCTGCGCATCGACATCGGCGCCAGTTTCTGCATCGGCTTGGAGCTGTGCGAATGCCGGCGCGGCGATCAGCGCGAGAACTGCGGTGGTCGAAAGAATGTGTTTCATGACGGTTACTCCTTTTGTCTCACCCTGTGATCAGGGCTACGAGGCAAAACGCAGCCGAATGGGTGACGTTCCAATAGCCAGCGAAAAGATCAGTTGAAATTCTTAGGAACAAAATTTGCGGTTATGCGTTTGCATTTCCCGCGCATTTATTCAGGCAGTTATCCGTTGCAAAAATGTAACCATATATTCTTGCAAGGCCTTGGCAGAGCGTAAATTGGAACTACGCCTGTCGCTCAATTCTTTTCCCAGTGAGCCAAGCCGAAGATCAACCGGTCATGGGGCCTGGTTCTGTCGAATTGGAAATGGAAGGAGAAGGATGATGAAAAAACTTGTCGTCATTGCACTGACCACCGCCCTGAGCGCGCCGGCGTTCGCAGGCGGGAAGCTGGCGCCGCTCGATGAGCCCGAAGTGGTTGCGCCGGAACCGGTCATGGAGGCCCCCGCTGCCTACAACTGGAGCGGCCCCTATGCCGGCTTTACCTTCGGGCTCGGGCGGGTCACGTCGAACACATCCACGCCCGACCAGACCGGCCTGGGCGCGGCGCTGCACGCCGGTTACAACCTCGACATGGGAGACTGGGTCATCGG
>PWLT01000084.1 GCA_003558415.1 Hyphomicrobiales bacterium | reverse complement strand
TGGATGAGAGCATGATCACCGGCGAGCCGGTGCCGGTGGAAAAGCGCGCCGGCGCGCCAGTTGTCGGCGGCACGGTCAACGGCACTGGCAGCCTGAGCTATCGCGCCACGGCTGTGGGCAGCGACACGGTACTCGCCCAGATCATCCGCATGGTCGAGGAGGCGCAGGGCGCCAAGCTGCCGATCCAGGCGCTGGTGGATCGCGTGACGCTCTATTTCGTTCCGGCGGTAATGGTGGCGGCGGTGCTGACCGTGGCGGTCTGGCTGGCCATCGGCCCCGATCCGGCGCTGACCTTCGCGCTGGTCGCGGGGGTGTCGGTTCTGATCATCGCCTGCCCCTGTGCAATGGGGCTGGCCACGCCGACCTCGATCATGGTGGGCACCGGGCGCGCAGCCGAGATGGGCGTGCTGTTTCGCAAGGGCGATGCGCTTCAGGCGCTCGACAAGGTATCGGTGGTCGCGCTCGACAAGACCGGCACGCTGACCAAGGGTCGGCCGGAGATGACCGATTTCACCGTGGCCGAGGGCTTTGTCGAGGATGAGGTGCTCGCGCTCGTGGCTGCTGTGGAGGCCCGCTCGGAGCATCCGATCGCCGCGGCGATCCTGCGCGCGGCTGAGGGGCGCGGGATCACGCCGCCGCAGGCCGAGGATTTCGACTCGCACACGGGCATGGGGGTGACGGCAAAGGTGTCGGGGCGCGCCCTGCGGATCGGGGCTGCGCGCTTCATGGAGGCCGAGGGGATCGACATCGGCGCGCTGGGCGCGCAGGCCCAGGGGCTGGGCGAGGCCGGCAAGACGCCGCTTTTCGCGGCCATCGACGGGCAGGCGGCGGCGGTGATCGCCGTGGCCGACCCGATCAAGCCCTCGACCCCCGCGGCGATCCGCGCCATCCGGGCGCGCGGGCTCAGGGTGGCGATGATCACCGGCGATGCGCGCACGACCGCGCAGGCCATCGCGGCCGAGCTGGGCATCGACGAGGTTGTGGCCGAGGTCATGCCGGGGGGCAAGGTCGAGGCGCTGCGCGAGCTGCGCGGGCAGGGGCGCATCGCCTTCGTGGGGGACGGTATCAATGATGCCCCGGCGCTGGCCGAGGCCGATGTGGGCATTGCCATCGGTACCGGTACGGATGTGGCGATGGAGAGCGCCGATGTGGTGCTGATGTCGGGCGATCTGCGCGGCGTGGTCAATGCGCTGGAGGTCAGCCGCCGAACCATGCGCAACATCCGTCAGAACCTCGGCTGGGCATTCGGCTACAACACCGCGCTGATCCCGGTCGCGGCCGGGGTGCTCTACCCGGTGGCGGGCATCCTGCTCTCGCCCATGCTGGCGGCGGGGGCGATGGCGGCCTCATCGGTCTGCGTGCTAACCAATGCGCTGCGCCTGCGCCGCATCCGCCCGGCCCTGGCCGAGGACGCGGATGCGCCCGCGCCCGGTGCCGCGTTGCGCCCCGCGCCGGCGGAATAGGAGAGGAACGGGCCATGAATATCGGCGATGTCGCGCAACTCTCGGGCCTGCCGCCCAAGACGATCCGCTATTACGAGGATATCGGGCTCGTACGCCCGGCGCGCGATGCCAATGGTTACCGCGCCTTCGCCACGGCCGACATGCACAAGCTCGCCTTCCTCGCCCGCGCCCGCGCGCTGGGCTTCACCATCGAGGATTGCCGCGCGCTGCTGTCGCTATATGAGGATGAGGGCCGCGCCAGCGCCGATGTCAAGCGCATCGCCGAGCAGCATCTGGCGCGCATCGAGGAAAAGATCGCGGCGCTCGAGGCCATGCGCGATACGCTCTCCACACTGGTGGAGAGCTGCGCCGGAGATCATCGCCCCGACTGCCCGATTCTGAGCGATCTGGCCGCGCGGAAGCGGTGAACGCTCCCATGAAATTTTCTTGACTGTTATGGTCGGGTACAATACCCGACCACCTGTGTAGGAATTGAGTGCGGACCGCTCCGCACGAGAGGCAGGCGCCGCACCGGCGCGTTACCGTGACCCTGTTCCTGCCTTGATCGACGCTGATCGAAGCAGAAATGAAAGAGGATGGTCATGAAACTACTCCGTACAACCGTTGCTGCACTTGCCGCGCTTGCCGCCACGCCGCTGACCGCGCAGGAGCTCACGCTCTATTCCGGCCGGGGCGAGACGCTGGTTGCCCCCATTATCGAGACCTTCACCGCCGAGACCGGCATAGACGTGCGCGTGCGCTATGGCGGCACGGCCGAGCTGGCGATCCTGCTGCAGGAGGAGGGCGAACGCTCTCCGGCCGATCTGTTCTGGGCTCAGGACGTGGCCGCGCTGGGTACGATCAAGCCGATGTTTGCCCAACTCCCCGACGAGACGCTCGACAAGGTACAGTCGATCTATCGCGATGCCGAAGGGCGCTGGATCGGCACCTCGGGACGGTCGCGGCTGATGATCTATTCGCCCGAGCGTGTGGAGGAGGAGGAATTGCCCGCCTCGATGGCCGAGTTGACCGACGAGCGGTTCAACGGACGGCTGGCTGTGGCGCCTACCAATGGTTCCTTCGTTGCCCATGTCGCAGCGCTTCGAGTGGCCGAGGGCGACGAGTTCACGCTGGAATGGTTGCAAGGTCTGGCCGGAAACGATCCGGTAATGGTGAGCAACAACACCGCCGGCTATCAGGCGATCGCCGATGGCGAGGCCGACTTCATGCTGACGAACAATTATTATCTCGGCCGGTTCCTCGCCAACGATCCCGATTTTCCGGTCGCTCAGGCGCTTTTCGATGATGGCGATCTGGGCAATCTGATGATGACCGCCGGGATCGGTGTTCTGGAAACCAGCGACCAACAGGAGGCGGCCGTGGCCTTCATCGACTTCCTGCTCGGTGACGTCGCGCAGCAGTATTTCACCGGCAATGTCTATGAGTTTCCCGTCAGCGGGGCGGGAATCGTGCCGCATGCGGGTATGGGCGTGAGTTTCGCACAGGCGTCCGAGGCCGCGCCGGAGTTCGATCTCAACCTGATCGTGGACATGGAAGGCACCCTCGATCTGATCCGCGAGGCGGGGCTCATTTGAGCGTCATCGACAGCATTCCGGGCCGCCGTATCTCGGCGGCCCGCGTCGTCTTCTCGGCGCTGGGCCTCGGGATCGGGGCCCTGATGCTCTTGCCGATCTGGTATCTGCTTCTGCGCGCGTTTCAGGCTGATTTCGCCACCGTCTGGGCGCTTCTGACACGCCCGCGCACCGGGCAGCTTCTGCTCAACACCGCGGCGCTGACCGCCGGGGTGCTCGCACTGAGCACCGCAATTGCGCTGCCGTTGGCGTGGCTGGTCAGCCGCACCGACCTTCCGGGGCGGCGGGTGCTCAACGTGCTGGCCGTACTGCCGCTGGCGGTGCCCGGATACGTCATGGCCTACGCGCTGATCGGGCTTGCGGGAAATTACGGCTTCCTCAACCAGACGCTTGGTTTCACCCTGCCACGCCCGCAGGGGTTATGGGGTGCCACTCTGGCCCTGAGCCTCTACACCTTCCCTTACCTCTACCTCAATCTGCGCGCGGCCTTCTCCGGCCTTGACCAGAGCCTGGAGGAAAGCGCGCGCAGCCTCGGATGCAGCCCGCGCGAGGTGTTCATCCGCGTGACCCTGCCACACCTGATGCCGGCGCTCATGGCGGGATGGCTGGTCATCGGGCTTTACACCATCGGGGATTTTGGCGCCGTGGCGCTGATGCGGTTCGAGGCGTTCTCCTTCGTCATCTATCAGCAATACACCGCAGCCTTCGACCGGCTTTACGCCGCATGGCTGGCGCTGATCCTGATTGCCATCGCGTTGAGCTTCGTGTGGTGGGAAAGCCGTCTGCGTGAAGGCGCGAGTTTTGCGCGCACCGGCTCGGGCAGTGGCTCGGGCCGGCGCCTGGTGCGGCTCGGCGCGGCCGGACACATCGCGGGCTGGGGCTTTGCCGGGGCGGTGGTGGCGGCCTCGATCGGGTTGCCCTTGGCGGTTCTGACCTTCTGGATGACGCGCTCGGCGCTCGGGCCGGTGCTGCCGGCGCTGTTTGAGAGCTTCGGGCAGTCGCTTTCGGTGGCGGTTCCGGCGGCGATGCTGGCGGCTGTCATGGCGCTGCCGGTCGCGGTGTTGGCGGTGCGCTACCCCTCGCGCCTCTCGACACTGATCAACCGGCTGGCCTTTGTCGGCTATGCGGTGCCCGCGCTGGCCTTCGCGCTGGCCTTCGTGTTCTTTTCGCTGCAGGGCGCGCGCTTTCTGTATCAGACCCACACGCTGCTGATCACCGCCTATGCGCTGAGCTTTCTGGCGCTGGCGCTCGGTCCCATCCGCTCGGCCCTGTATCAGGCCCGACCTTCGGTCGAGGAATCGGCGCGCGCGCTGGGGCACGGGCCGATTTCGGTCTTCGCCCGCGTTACCCTGCCCACCATTCGCCCCGGTGTCGTGGCGGGCATGGTGCTGGTGTTCGTCATCGCCATGAAGGAGCTGCCCATCGCCTTTTTGCTGGCGCCCACAGGGTTCCGCCCTCTTGCAATCACGATGTTCTCACGCACATCCGAAGGCATGCTGCTGGAGGCCGCGCCCTACGCCGCCGCGATCATCGCCTTCTCGGCGCTTTTCGTGGGCTTCGTTTTGCGGCATGACCGCAGGGCAGGAGGATGATGATGCAGGAATTGCCGCGCTCGCTGAATTTCCGGATGCCGGCGGATGCCTCGCCGCTGGGTTTCCGGCAGAAACCGGCGAAGGTGCTGCTTGAGGTCGAGGGGCTGGCGCGGCGCTTCACCGATGGCGATGCGGCGGCGGTCGAACGTGTCTCCTTCACCATGGGCGAGGGGGAGTTACTGGCGCTGCTCGGCCCGTCGGGCTGCGGCAAGACCACGACGCTGCGCATGATCGGCGGGTTTGAAACACCGGATGCGGGCACCATCCGTTTGCGCGGACGCGACATCACCCATCTGCCGCCCGAGAAGCGCGGTATCGGTTTCGTCTTTCAGGATTATGCGCTGTTTCCGCATCTCGATGTGCTCGAGAACGTGAAATTCGGGCTGCGCGGCATGTCGCGGGCGCCGGCAGAGGCCCGCGCGCGCGAGATGCTGCGGCTCGTCGGGCTGGAGCAGCTTGCCGAACGCAAGCCGCATGAGCTTTCGGGTGGGCAGCAGCAGCGCGTGGCGCTGGCGCGCACGCTGGCGGTGGCGCCGCCTCTGGTCCTGCTGGATGAACCCTTTTCCAATCTCGATGCCGCCATGCGTGTCGAGACCCGTCAGGAGGTTCGCGGGCTGCTCAAGAAAGCCGGGTCGGCGGCGATCCTCGTCACCCACGATCAGGAGGAGGCGCTGGCGCTCGCCGACCGCGTGGCTGTGATGGAGGCCGGGCGCGTCGTTCAGATCGGCACCCCCGACGAGATTTACCGCAACCCGGCCAGCCGGTTCGTGGCAAGCTTCATCGGACGCTCGAACATCCTTCAGGGAACGGCGGACGGCATGGATGCCGATACGCCCTTCGGCCGGTTGCCGCTGTCGCGCGCGGCCAATGGCGCCGTCACCCTTGCGGTGCGCCCCGAGCAGATCATGCTCGAACCCGACCCCGCGGGACCGGCGGCTGTGGTTGGCCGCGAATACCGTGGGCACGATCAGCTCTACTGGGTTCAGGAGGGCGAAAGCTGCATGCTGGTCATCTCGGGGCCGGGTGCGCAGATACCCGTGGGCGCGCGTGTCAGGCTGCGCATCTGCGATTGCGTCACCCCGGTGAACTGAATTTCCGCCGCAAGGGTTTTCGGGATAGAGGGCAGAGAGAAGCCGAACAGGACGCGCGCGCCAATTTCGTCAGGCTTGCCTGGCGGAAAAAAATTTCATGCCTGTTGCATTTCACTTGTCACACTGGCGCACTGTATTAGATATCGCGCCACATTAACTTTCGAAAGGAATCATCGTGACCACGATCGAGCTGGACAGAATGTCACTGGATGAGCTCAAGAAGCTCAAGAAAAACGTGGAGAAGGCAATCGAAAGCTATGAGGATCGGCGCAAGGCCGAAGTCGCAGCGGAACTCGACGCGCTCGCCCGCGAAAGGGGTTACACGCTGGCGGATCTTTCCAACGCTCCGCGCAAGCGCAAGAAGCCGGTGCCGCCGAAATACAAGCACCCGGAGAATCCTGAAATCACCTGGTCCGGCCGGGGGCGCAAGCCGAAATGGATCGTCGAGGCGCTGAAAAAGGGCAAGTCGCTCAACGATCTGAAAATCTGAGCCCCGGGTGCTCCGAGTAAGGAAAGTCCCGGCGCTTCCGTTGAAGAGCTGGCTGCGCATACTCGGAAGCATCTGGAATGCGCTCGGGGAGCGGCATATCGGGCTGATCGCCGCGGGGGTGGCCTTTTTCTCCCTCTTCGCGGTGTTCCCCGCCGCCGCGGCACTGATCGCGTTCTGGGGGCTCTGGGCCGATCCCTTCGTGATCGAAACCCAGCTCCAGATGCTCGAGGAATTCGTTCCGCACGATGCGCTCGATCTGCTCTCCGGGCAGATCGAGCGACTGGTGCAGGCGAATGAAAGCACCCTGGGATGGACCACCGCGATTTCAATTCTCGTGACACTGTGGTCGGCGCGGCTGGGTGTGGGGGCGTTGATGCAGGGCATGAATGCCGCGCATGGCACGGCGAACCGTGGTGGCGTGTGGCATTTGGTCGCCGCATTGACACTCACGCTTACGCTCATGGGCGTGGCGATCGTTGCGCTGGCCTCGATCGTAATACTGCCCATCATCCTGGCTTTCTTTCCGCTCGGCGGGTTAACGGGAACGCTCGTTGAGATCGGACGATGGGCGGTGGCGATTACAGTGGTGGTATTCGGAACCAGCCTCGTCTACCGCTATGGGCCGAACCGTAGACGCCGAACCGCGTGGTTTTCCAGTGGCCTTGTGGTTGCGGTGTTGCTGTGGGCGGCGGCCTCGGCGGCCTTTTCATGGTTTCTCGGGAATTTCGGAAACTTCAATGAGATTTACGGCTCCATCGGTGCGGTGATCGCCCTTCTGATGTGGTTTTACATAAGCGCTTACGCCGTTCTGCTCGGTGCGTTGCTCAATGCGGAAGTCGATGCCGAACGCCAGCGCCTGAACGGTGGGACGGCGCAGTCGCGGTGACAGCGCATGTCGCGGGTGCCGCATGGCCCAGCCTATGTTCTTGACCGGCTCAAACGGATGGATTACCGCATCCCCTGTCGCGGGTATGGTGTAATGGTAGCGCCCCAGCCTTCCAAGCTGGTAGTGCGGGTTCGATTCCCGCTACCCGCTCCAGATCACTTTCACCGTCCCGAGCGCTCGCGCTGAAAGCCCCGGGCGCGCCCGGGCCGTTGGTGTGCTTGCCCCGCGCGGGCCGGTCGCCTAAACGAGACCGGCAGGCAAGCAGGACGGACCGCATTCATGGCCCGAGGACCTTCATCGCAAGGCGAAGACCGCGCCCGATCACGGCAGATCGGTGCGCTGGCGGCGTTGTGGCCGTTTCTGCGCCCCTATCGTTTGCTGCTTGCCGCCGCGGTGGCCGCGCTGACGGCCACGGCAATGGTCACGCTGGCCTTGCCACTTGCGGTTCGCCGGGTCGTGGACGGTTTCGGCGCCGACGAGGTGGCGCTGCTCAACGCCTATTTCCTGGCTGCGCTGGGGATTGCCGGGTTGCTCGCGCTGGGCACGGGGTTGCGGTATTATCTGGTCACCCGCCTGGGCGAGCGGGTCGTCGCCGATATCCGCAAGGCGGTGTTCGAGCGCATGATCGGGATGAGCCCGGCATTCTACGAGCGCGTGATGACCGGCGAGGTGATTTCGCGAATCACCACTGACACGACGCTGATCCTGTCGGTGATCGGCTCATCGGTTTCGATCGCGCTGCGCAACCTGCTGCTGCTCATCGGCGGGCTGGTCATGCTGGCGCTTACCAGCGCCAAGCTGACGGGTTTCGTCTTGCTTCTGGTGCCGCTGGTGATCGTGCCGATCATCGTTCTGGGCCGGCGGCTGCGGCGGCTGAGCCGCGAGAGCCAGGACTGGATCGCAGCGAGTTCGGGCAAGGCGTCCGAGGCGCTGCAGGCTGCGCAGACGGTGCAGGCATTCACCCATGAAGCGGTGAGCCGGGCGGATTTCGCGCAGGTCACCGAAACCGCCTTTGACGTGGCACGCCGGCGGGTGCTCACCCGCTCGGTGATGACCGTGATCGTCATCACGCTGGTATTCACCGGCATCGTCGGCGTGCTGTGGAGTGGCGCCAATGACGTGCGTGCGGGGGTGATGACGCCCGGCGAGCTGGTGCAGTTCGTCATCTACGCGGTGATCGTCGCCGGCTCGGTCGGCGCGCTGTCGGAAATCTGGGGCGAGTTGCAGCGTGCGGCAGGTGCCTCCGAGCGGCTGTCGGAATTGCTGCATGCGACCGACGCTGTGCGCGACCCCGACCAACCGCGCCCGCTGCCTCGTCCGGTCAG
>PWLT01000147.1 GCA_003558415.1 Hyphomicrobiales bacterium | reverse complement strand
CGATGCAATGATTTCCTGCGACCCGACGCGACGTCGCCGCGGCATTTTTACGGCGCCGGGGGCAACGGGAGCGCCAGGTAGGTGCTGGCGGGGAGCGCGACGATCCCGCGCATCGCAAGCGTTCCGCGATCGCGCGGGGCGAGCGCGGCGAGCGCTGCGCCCAGCGCCCTGCGGGTCGTGGCACCATCCGCGCCCCGCGCCGCGATGAATGGCAGGGCGGGGGCGGGTTCGGTCCGGTCGAACACCCGAAGCCGTGCGGTGAAAGGCTCCCAGCGGCGCAGCATCTCCCAGCACACCGCATCGACGGCGGCGAAGGCGGCGCGCCCCTCGGCCACGGCGCGTGCAGAAGCCTGGTGGCTGCCGGTCTCCAGCGCCGGGCGGATCGCGAGCCCGCGCGCGGCGAAATGGGCCTGCGGGGCAGCCCATCCCGATTGTGAGAGCGCCTCGTTGAAGGCCATCGGCGCGCCAGAGAACGCCGCCGTTTCACGCACGTCATCGGCCGCGCAGATCAGGACCGAGCGGTAATGCCCCGGCGGGCAGCCGGGCAAGGCGTGATCGGGCGTGGCGATCAGCGTGACATGCGGGTGCAGATGCGCGCGGTAGGGCAGCCCGCAGGTCTGGCCAAGCACCAGATCGGGGCTGCGCCATTGCGCCCAGAGATCGCCGCCGCAGCTCAACGCCTCGGGCGCGGCCAGCCCCGCCGCGCGCAGCCGCGCGCGCGTCCCGGCCCAGAGCCGGTCGAGCGCGCCAGCGGTTTCTGGCCGGTCATACATGGGCAGCGCGGCGATCATGGCGCCAGCGACGCCCAAGGGCCGCCGCCCATGCGTGGTGCTCGGCACCGGCTCATCCCGCTGCCGCGGCCGAGACATTGCGCAACAGCACCGCCGCGACCAGATCGCCGGTGACATTGACCACCGTGCGGCACATGTCGAGCAACCGGTCCACACCGAGAATGATGACCATTCCCTCTACCGGGATGCCCATATTCGTCGCCACGCTGATGAGGATGGCGATGCTCACCCCCGGCGTGCCGGGCGCCCCGATCGACGAGGCCACCAGCGTGAGGATCACCACCACGAGCTGCCCGGTGTCGAGCTCCACCCCCGCCATCTGTGCCAGAAACAGGATGGCCACCGCCTGATAGAGCGCGGTGCCGGCCATGTTCATCGTGGCCCCCAGCGGTATCACCAGATTGGCGATCGACTCGGGCACCCCGAGCCGGCGCGCCGATTGGATGGTCACCGGCATCACCGCCGAGGAGCTGGATGTGGAGAACGCCAGCAGCAGCGTGCCGCCCGCCGCGCGCAGAAAGCGCAGCGGGCCGAGCCGAGCGCCCAGCGCCGCGACCAGCACATAGAGAACCAGAAGCAGAGCCAGACCACCCAGCACCGTGCCCATGTAGCGCGAGATTCCGCCCACCGTGTCCAGCCCGATCCGCGTGACCAGCTGCGCCATGAGCCCGAACACCGCGAAGGGGGCAAGGAACATCGCCCATTTGACGATATTCATCGAGATCGACAGCAGCGCGTCCATCAGCCCCAGAAAGGGCGCGGCGCGACTGCGGTCGATCTGGGTGACCGAGATGCCCACCAGCAGCGCCAGCACCACCACCGCCAGCATGTCGCCCTGCACGATGGAGGCGGTGGGGTTGGCGGGCAGGATGTTGACGATGACATCGGGTGCAGTGGCCGGCCCGATGGCAACTTCGGGATCGTTGGGTACGGGCAGCGGCGGCACCGCGTCCCGCACGTCGAAGAGCCCGGACAAGCCATCGCCGGGGCGGATCCATCGCGCCAGCGTCGCGCCGACAATGGCAGCCGCAAAGGTCGTGGTCAGGATGAAGGCCGCAAGCCGCCCGCCCACCGCGCGCAGCTCTCCCCCCGAGCCGGCGCCGGTGAGCCCGCCGACGATGGAGGAAAAGATCAGCGGCACGAGGACCATGGCAATCAGCGCCAGAAAGATCCGCCCCGGCAGCGCCAGCCAGGCGCCGATCGTCTCGGCCAGTTGCGGCGCGACCAGCCCGGTCTCCTCGCTCAGCAGCAGGCCCACGCCGATGCCCAGGATCATTCCCGCAATCACCTGCGCCCAGAGCCGCGTGGTGATCCAGGCGCGCAGCTTGAAGCGCTGGCGCGAGATCTCGATCTGCGGGTCGGAAATATCGCTCATTGCACGGGAAGGGATACTCCCTTCACCTTCGCTGGCCAAGCCTGTGACGGCGCGGAGGGCCGCGAATCTCCGATGCGCCGCGCCGCCACGCGGCCGTGCCTACCAGTGCCCGATATTGCCCATGCTCGCCCAGGGTTCCTCGGCCGGCTTGGCATCGCCCATCTGAAGAAGCTCGACGGAGATGTTGTCGGGGCTGCGCACGAAGGCCATGCGCCCGTCACGCGGCGGGCGGTTGATGGTCACGCCGTTGTCCTGCAGGTGGTGGCACATCGCATAGATGTCCTCGACCTCATAGGCGAGATGCCCGAAATGCCGACTGTCCGAGGGCAGCCCCTCATCCCCGTCCCAGTTCCAGGTCAGCTCGACGGGGCATTCCTCCTGCCCCGGCGGGGCCATGAATACCAGGGTAAAGCGGCCCTGTTCGCTCTCATGGCGGCGCGTCTCTTGCAGGCCGAGAAGTTCAAAGAACGCCTTGGAGCGCTCCAGATCCTTTACCCGGACCATCGTGTGCAGGTATCGTATCTTCATCTTGTGGAACCTTTCCGCATTGCATCAATATATGCCAAACCCGAATCCCCAGGAGTCCAGCATGCCGCTGTCGCCCGAGCAAGAGTCCGAGATCGAAGCCGCGCGCGCCAATCCGCAGCCCACGTTGCGCGCCGTCAGCCCCGGCATGGAGGCGCAACTCTACACGGCGCATCCCGTGCTCGACCACGGGTTTGTGCGGGTGATCGACTATATGGGCGATGACGGCGCCATCGTGCAGGCGGCGCGGGTGAGCTATGGCGCGGGGACGAAACACGCGCGCGACGATACCGGGCTGATCCGCTACCTGATGCGGCATTGGCATTCCACGCCCTTCGAGATGTGCGAGATCAAGCTGCATGTGAAACTGCCGGTCTTTGTCGCCCGGCAATGGATCCGCCACCGCACGGCGAACGTCAATGAATACTCGGCGCGCTATTCGATCCTCGACCGCGAGTTCTACATCCCCGAGCCCGGCGCGCTGGCGGCCCAGTCCGCGACCAACAACCAGGGCCGCGGCGCGGTGCTGGAAGGTGCGGAGGCCGCGCGGGTGCTTGAGATGCTCAAATCCGACAGCGCGCGCGCCTATGACCATTACGAGGCGATGCTCAGCCAGGACGGGCAGCAGGGGCTCGCCCGCGAACTGGCGCGGATGAACCTGCCCGCCAATATCTATACCCAATGGTACTGGAAGACCGATCTGCACAACCTGTTTCATTTCCTGCGCCTGCGCGCCGATTCCCATGCACAGTACGAGATTCGCGCCTATGCCGAAGTGATCTGCGATCTGGTGCGCGACTGGGTGCCCGCCGCCTGGGGCGCGTTCGAGGATTACCGCATGGGCGGGGCTACGCTTTCGGCGCGGGGGCTGGAGTGCCTGCGCCGGATGCTGCGCGGCGAGGAGGTGACGCAGGAGAATTCGGGCATGAGCAAGGGGGAATGGCGCGAATTCCGCGAGATCCTGGGCTGAACTCGGGATCTCGCGGCAGGCCGGTGCCCCGTGAAAGCAGCGCCCGTCCGGCCGGCGCGGGCGGTGGCGGGTGACACCCTCGCGCGGTTGACGCGCGCATTGCGCGCTGCGGTCGAACCGATTCACGGCCCCCGGGTTGCGCCGGCTACGGGGACTCGCCCGCCCAGGCACGCCCCCGTCGCCGCGGCGAACGGAATGAATTTGGATACCCGTCCACGCATGGTCCTCCCCGAATCGCCTCAAACCGATGACAGCTATGGCCATGTCAGGAGCATTCGGCGCCGGAAGGCGATCCGAACAGAGAACCCAATCACTGCATCATGCCGAGAACGGGCACTTGCCGACCATTTCACCCGGAGTCCCACCGAACAGATGCGACACCCTGACCTTGCTATGGGCAGCCTGCACATGCTTGCGAATCCGGAACAACTGGCCGAGCGGCCGCATCGACGGCAAGGTATTCCAGGCGTTGAACTGCAGCCTTCCCCACAGATCCGGCGAGTTTATCGCGGCATCCGCCACCAGCCGCAAGGTTCCGACCTCGATATAGGGGGACTTCGTCTCGTCCCATTGAATGTCGCAATACTCGGCTGCCATCACGCCCTTCGGCGGGTCCCCGGGAGCCGGTTCGGGGATGCATTCCGGCGTTGCCAGTTGAATGCCCAACGTGAATTCAGCGTCTTCGCCCGCCTCCAGCCACGCGTCCATGTTCGCCTTGTTCGTGGCCGCGACATCGGATTTCAGCGGATCCGCATCGGCAACGCTGTGAGGTCTTACGGGTACAAGACGAAACTTCATCGCTCCGTCGCCGAGTGCGAATGGCCCGAGCGAATAGTAAGGCTTGCCCGCCCATCCGGCGGTGCTTTCCGGAGCGCGCCGATACGGCTTCATCATGGTGCCGACCCTGCTCCTGATGCCAAGAAGTAGCGCGATGTTCCGCCAGTTCAAAATTGTCTTCAGGGTCTTGCGTGAAGGCGGATTCAGCGAGGCCGCCATGTCATATTGCCGTCCGTCGCGCACGAAGAACGTGTGGTCCCCGGCGTTCACTGCCGATGTACCTGCGACCATGAGCAGGTCAAGTTCGCTCGCTTCGCCGGAGGCGGCATAGACGTTGGGCACAGGTTCGGGGTATTCGAGTTTGACGGCCATGCGATTGACCGCGAAACCGAGATCCGGGTCCTTTGCCACGCCGCAGCGCACAACGGCGGGATAGGCGCGGTTCTGGGCGAACAGACCGACGCGGAATTCTTCGGGCAGATTGTCGATCCGATCGATCTGAAGCGCGCCGCGAAGAAGTCCGCTCGTATGCCCCCAATGCGGCTCATGGAACATCGGATCGTCGCGGCCCGCAAGCTTCTGGCGTCGTAACGTCTGTTCCGAGAAGGCCTCGCTTACCCTGGCCGCGATGGCGTCTTCATCGGGGTCTGTGACCTCGTGCGGGCGCAGATATCCATTCTTGACCCGGTCCTCACTGAGGCCGGCGGCGAACACCCGGCGGTACGGAGATGGGACGACGAAGCCATACGCAAGATAAGCTGCGAAAAGACCTGTCAAAACCCAGATGAGTGACATTCATTCCCCCCAGGCGCCGCTTGTCCACATCAGTATGGTCCAGCGCATGTGATGAAGCAACGATTTCCAAGCGCTGACGATCGGGTGGTGCGCACCGAAACCTGCGGATGCGGAGATCGGGTTGTCTTGCAGTATCTCACGGGAAGGGCTCCGGGCGTCGCGCCGCAAGGCAGCATCGCCCGATTTGCGCGGAGGACCAGTTGAACGGCGCGCCCGGCTAGCATGACAAGCACGGCCAGCGGGGCCAAGGACGGAACCCGCCCGGGGCTGTTCGAATTACCCAACTCGGGAATTGCGCCATTGTGTGCAGAGCGCGTTGGCCGCACTATGAATGAAAACGCGAGAGGTGAGCGGAGACATGCGGATCAATCGACGCCTGTTCGGGCTGGGGCTCATGAGCCTCGGCCTCGCAGCCTGTTCCGGCTCTGTCATGGGCAGCAGGAGCATCAGCAACCCTGGGGGATTGCCTGCCGATCTGCGGCCGGTGCCGAACAGCGACTATGACGCCTGGGTGGCCTCGTTTCGCGGGCGTGCAACATCGCAAGGGATTTCGCAATCCACGCTCGCTTCGGCGTTTCAGGGCACAGGCTATCTGCCAGGCGTGGTCACGCGCGACCGCAACCAGACCGAGTTCAGCCGCACGCTCGAGGATTACCTGTCCATCGCCGCGTCGGAGGAACGGGTGCAGAAAGGGCGCGCGGCCTTTGCGCGGCATCGCAACACGCTGAACGCGATCGAGGATCGCTACGGTGTCGAGGCGGAAATCGTCACGGCGATCTGGGGGGTGGAGAGCTCGTACGGCGAAAGGCGGGGGGATGTGCCGGTGATCTCGGCCACCTCGACGCTGGCCTTTGACGGACGGCGCGGGCGGTTCTTTGAACAGCAACTGATCGCGGCGCTTAGGATCTTGCAAAACGGTGACATCCCGGCCTCGCGCATGACCGGCAGCTGGGCGGGCGCGATGGGGCACACACAGTTCATTCCCACCTCATATCTTCAATTTGCGGTGGATTTCACCGGCGATGGGCGGCGCGATATCTGGTCGGACGATCCCAGCGACGCGCTGGCCTCGGCGGCGGCCTATCTGCAACGAAATGGCTGGACACGCGGGCTGCGCTGGGGCGGTGAGGTTGGCACTGGCGGGCCATCCGGCACGGTGATCCAGCCGCAGCCAGGCGGGCCGCGCTTCAACACGACCAGCAATTTCCGCGTGATCAAGCGCTACAACAACTCCGATGCCTACGCGATCGCTGTCGGGCATCTGGCCGACCGGATCGGTGGGGCCGGACCGTTGCAGGGCAGTTTTCCGCCCGATGTCCACGGCCTGACCAAGGCGGACCGGGTCACCTTGCAGCAACGGCTCACGGCACGCGGATTCGATACGCAGGGTGCGGACGGGGTGATCGGCCCCAACACCGAAGCCGCGATCCGCGCCTACCAGGCCAGCCAAAACCTGCCGGTCACCGGAACACCGTCGCAGGCCCTGCTGCAAAGCCTGCGTTAGCAAGGTAGATTCCGGCCCTCTTCCGCCGCTCAGCGTCGGCTGCGCACTGCAACGCCGCTTCACCGAAGCGGCCCCATGTGCATCATGCAGCATGACGGGCCTTGACCACACCGACGCGAACCTCAGAAAAGGAAAGCCCTTCGGTCGCGGTGTCACATTGGACCCACTCGGCCGGCCCCGGCTCGTTAACCCGCTTGAGGACGACCCGGGCGTCTAGCTCGGCTGCTGCTTCGGCCGCCGCGCCATGTTCTGCGACCTTGGCACCCTTGCGTCGCTTGACCTTGAACGACGGCATGGCAGCCGACCGGGTTTCACAGCAGAGCCAGACTGACGCCGCCGACCGCGGCGACGATCACGACGACCCAGGGCGGCGCCTTCCAGGCCATCAGCAGCACGAAGCAACCCAGCGCCAGGGCGAAGTCGCGCAGATCCCCCACCGCGCTGATGAAGACCGGGGAATAGAGCGCCGCGCCGAGGATGCCCACGACAGCGGCATTCGCCCCCTGCATCAGCGATTGCGCGGACGCCATGCGGCGGAACCGGTCCCAGAAGGGCAGGACGCCCACGAGCAGCAGGAAACCCGGCATGAAGATTGCACCCAGCGCGAGCGCCGCACCGACAACCCCGTTCGGCGCGGGCCCCAGCACCGCACCCAGATAGGCCGCGAAGGTAAACAGCGGCCCCGGCACCGCCTGCGCCGCGCCGTAGCCCGCCAGGAAGTCGTCCGCGCTGACCCAGCCCGGCTGCACAACCTCGGCCTGCAGGAGCGGCAGTACGACATGTCCGCCGCCGAAGACGAGCGCCCCGGCGCGGTAGAAACTGTCGATCACGGCGAGCGTCTGCGCCTGCCCGGCGATGAGCGGCAGCACGAGGAGCAGGACGAAGAAAGCCACGAGCGCCCCCAGCGCGACCGCGCGCGAGACCGGCATCGCCACCGTGCCGCCGAGTGCGTCGACCGTCCCGCGCCCCAGTGCCAGCCCCGCCAAAGCGCCCAGCCCGATCGCCGCGACCATGCCGAAGGCACCGGGCACGAAGGCCATCACCACGACCGCCAGCAGCGCGATGCTGGCACGTTCGCGGTCGGGGCAGAGGTTTCGCGCCATGCCCCAGACCGCCTGCGCAATGATCGCCACGGCGACGATCTTCAGCCCGTTGAGTGTCCCCGTCCCGACGGGGCCGGCGATCGCCGCCGCGCTGAGCGCAAAGACCAGCAGGATCAGCGCCGATGGCAGCGTGAAGGCGACAAACGCCGCAATCGCCCCCGCCCAGCCCGCGCGCATCATCCCCAGCGCGAACCCCACCTGGCTCGAGGCCGGGCCGGGAAGGAACTGGCACAGCGCCACCAGATCGGCATAGGCGCTGTCGCTCAGCCAGCCTCGGCGCGTCACCAGCTCATCGCGGAAATATCCCAGATGCGCGATCGGCCCGCCGAAGGAGGTGAGGCCGAGCTTCAGAAAGGCCCGGAAGACCTCACCCGCGCTGCCCTGCGGTACCCTAACGGGGGCCTCGGCGTCCTGGCTCATGTCTGCCCCGTCTCCCTTGTCAACTCGCGCAACCGTTCCCGGCGATGGCCAGGCCTTCGCGCCCCTTTGCCGTGATCGCATAGAACCTCCGTGACGTCCTGCCATCGCGTTCGGTCCGGCAGGTGAGATATCCGTCGCGCTCCATCTTCGCGAGCATCGGATAAAGTGT
>PWLT01000428.1 GCA_003558415.1 Hyphomicrobiales bacterium | reverse complement strand
GGCCGACCCTGGCCCGCAAGCCGCAAGGCGTTGCGCAGCGCGTGCTCGACCAGCGCCGCCTGCCGGCCCGGCGACGCCGCCAGGTGCAGCGCCCAGTCCACCCAGGCGCCGACCAGCACCGAGGGCGCCAGACCACCCGTTGCCCGTGCCATCATCATCCGTGCGGCGCGGTCGTGGAGGTCGGCGGTTGCCTGCGTTGTCAGCGAAGGAAGTGCATCGGGCATGATCTCAAGTCTCCGGTCTCTGGCTGCGCGATAGCGAAGGTTGATGACAAAGCTATTTCAACGCTCTCGGGATTGCGACATTTGGTCATAGAACGAAACAGCTTCGGGTGCGACCAGGAGCGCCGTCGCCGCTGCTAAATCTGCGCCGGTCAAACGTGCGGATGACGCGCCGTCGCCCATTGTCACGTATTGGGTGATCGGATTGCCGTTGCGGGCGAAGTGCGGTGCAGCTCCGGCGGTGCGGCGACATGGGTTTCCGAGCACATGCTGCCGGCGCTGGCCAACTGGACGCCCGCGGACATTCTCGCCGCCCGCGAGATCCGGCATCACCCGCATTCCGCATCGGGATGACCGGGGATTATGGCCTCAAGTGGGCTGAACCTTGGAAAGGCTGGGCGCTCTGCGCATCGGTCATTTTTCCTTGACCAGCGACAGGCAGGCTCACCTCGGCGATCGATCCGTCCGGGAATGCTCGGTCAAAGTCTGTTCACTACCGAGAAAAGCCGGAGCGGTGCGAGGGGCCATCATCGCTTGTGGTCGCGCAGATGATCGTTCACGGTTGACGATCTGACCCGCCGCGTCGGATCCGAGTAACAACCATAGTCTTGGCGGCCTCAGCAGGGACATGCGCCCATCGAAGCAACTCAGCCTGGAGCTACTCTTGCCGACGACGAAACCGCCCCGCAACCTCACCCCCGGATTGTGCCAGCGCCTCCAGCGCGACATGCTCGAGGCCTGCCGGTCGGTCGCTGCAAGGCACGGGCTGACCGTCGACGCGAAGGGCTTAACGAACATGGATCTGCGCTGGGGGTTCGAGCTGGCCTTCCGGGTCTCCATCCCGCTTCCGGACGGACGCACGCTGGACCCGGAACAGATCCGGTTCGAGGCTCTGGCTGAGGCGTTTGGCTTGTCGCCCGGCGACTTCGGACGAGAGTTCAGCACCGGGCGCGAGACCTTCCGGATCACCGGGATCGACCCGCGGAGGCCGAAGTATCCGATCTCCGCCGAACGAATCCCGGATCGGCAGGGCTTCAAGTTCACCGCCGAACAGGTCGCACTTCTGCTGGAGGCCGGCATCAAGGACGTGACCCCGCGCGAGTAATGCAGCGCACTCCGGCTGTCACATGGCCCCTCCCCTGCCGCTCGACCAACACCGACTGATGCCCCGAACCGGGCACTCTTGCTTGTAGCAGAACTTCCCGCCACGCGGATAATAGACGGACCAAAGCTGACTTTTCCTGCGAGCGCGCGGTTGCCTCTCGGGTCTGCGATATCGGTGAAGTGGCGGGCGGGAAGCCGCCTTTCGCAGCTGCCGCGTTGCCTCCGCGGCATCGGGCTTAAGCAGCCGTTCCATGAAGGCGCCTTCCGCAGGGAAGCGCCGCATTTCGCAAAAGACCCTACCGGTCGCACTTCAGATGCTTTGGGCTAGGCTCTGCTCCGCGTGTTGCAGCAAACTGGTGACTGCGGGAAGGTCTGCAGCTTCCGAGTGGCACAACAGGTAAACTCCGACGGGCTCTGGCGCGTCCAAAAGCTCTACTGCCTTTAGCCTGGGATCCCCGCCGAACTCCCCTTCGAGAACAAAGCCAAGGCCGAGACCGGCGGCCACAGCTTCCTTTACCGCCTCCCGGGTCGGCATGACCATCGCGGAGGTGAGCGACACGCTGCTCTTCGCGCAAACCTTTTCCACTAGCGCCCGGGTCATGGAGCCGACTTCGCGCATCAACAACGGCATCTGATCGAGTTGCTTCAACGAAACCGACCCAACTTGCGAAAGTGTATGACCTGCGGGGACACAGAGCATGAGCCTCTGGCTGGCGATCTGCCGGGCAACGAGGTCCTGGGGAACGGCGAGCAGAGAGGTCACCGCCACATCAAGGCGGCACTGGCGCAGACCCTCGAACAGTTCCGCGGTGTTTCCGTAATGGTAATCCACGACAACTCCCGGATGCTCGGCACGGAATCGCGCGATCAGGGGGATTGCGAAAGCAGGGGTCGCATAACCGAAGGATATCCGCCCCGCGCGCAGGCCACGCAGATCCGTGACAGTGGTGTCAAGCTCTTCGGCGCGCGCCAGGACCAGACGCGCGCGATGGAAGATCTCGCGACCGGCAGCAGTCAGTTCCGGCCCTGCCCTTCGATCCAGCAGGCGGAGCCCGCAGCTGTTCTCGAAGTTGCGCACACGCTGCGACACAGCCGGCTGCGATAGCCCTAGCCGCCGCGCTGCCTCGGAGAAGCTACCGGATTCGACCACGGCGATGAAGGCCCGAATGTCGTTCAGCGTGTGCGATCCGTTGGCAACGGACTTTTGCAGGGTCATCGGACTGCGGGTCCGTGTTTGAGTGTCATGGAGACGTCATTAGAAACGCTTATGGAAATACCAGTCCGGATAGAGAACACAAATACAAACACTGCATCCTGACTGCCCCCCTATCACGCCTGCATCCAGGCAAAAACCGTATCGGAGACACGTCACGATGGCCCACAGCAAGACCTCCGTCGTAATCGCGCTGCTGCTCTCGGGGGTGCTCACCGCTTCGGCAGCGGCAGAGTGCGAAAATCCCGAAACGCTCACCTTCTCGATGATTCCGACCGAAGATACCGCCGCCGAACTCCAGCTCTACCAGCCGTTGATCCGGCATCTGAGCACGGTTACCGGCAGGGACATCGATTTCTACTCGCCCACCAGCTACGCCTCGGTCATGGAGGCAATTGCGTCGGGCTGGGTCGATATCGCCGTTCTCGGCCCGGCCAGCTACACCCTCGCCAAGGCGCAGAATGACGACATGGTGGTTTTCGCCACTTATTCCCGTCATGCCGGGCACATGCAGGAAGAAGGGCCGGGCTATCGCGCCAACCTGATCTCGCGCGCCGACTCGGGCATCGAGACGATCGAGGATTCCCGGGGCGCCACGCTTGGCCTTGTCGATCCCGCCTCGACCTCCGGTCATCTGCTGCCGATGGTGGCGTTCGCCGGGGAGACCGGTGAGGATCTGGAGGACTTCTACGGGCGCATCGTCTACACCGGCGGACACGATCTGTCGGCGCTCGCGGTGCTGGAAGGGCGGGTCGATGTCGCCTTCGTGGCGACCCATCGCTTCGACAATGTCGTCGAGCGTGGGGACATCACCCTTGACAATGTGAACATCCTCTGGCGCTCGGCGGTGGTGCCTCAGGACCCGTTCGTCTTCCGCACCACCCTGTGCGAGGATCTGCGTGAAAGCATCGTCGACGCGTTCCTGACCGCGCATGAGGTTCCCGAGGTCGCGCCGTATTTCGAAGCGATCAACTCGCCGCGTTTCGTGGCGATGCAGGACAGCGATTACGATTTGATCCGTCAGTTGCAGGCCGCAGCCGACTGATCCGCCCGGAGACCTGTCCGGACCCGCCCCCAACGGGGCGGGTCGCCCCTTGTTCGAAAGCAGTGAAATGGCGCAACTCAGATTTGTCCCCGCCCGCCATGCGGCACCCGCCGCTGCCTTGGCGGAACCGCTTTTGCAGGTCGAAAACCTGCGTGTTCGCTACCCGGGCGCGCCCGAGGATGTTCTGCGCGGTGTGGGGTTCACCCTCGCGCCGCGTGAATTCGTGGCGGTGATCGGCGCTTCAGGTTCGGGCAAATCCACGCTTCTGCGCGCGATCAACCGGCTTGTCGAACCCAGCGCCGGGTCGGTCCGGCTGGGCGATATCGAGGTGACCGCTCTTCAGGGGGGCGCCCTGCGCAGGTGCCGGCGCCGCATGGGCATGATCTTTCAGGAATTCAACCTGATTGAGCGGTATCGGGTGCTTGACAATGTGCTGCTGGGCCGGGTGGGTAGCCAACAGGCATTGCGGGCCCTGTTTTCCATCTACCCGGCGACAATGATTGCCGAGGCCGCAGCGCTGCTTGATCGGGTCGGGCTGGGTGCCTTTCTTGACCAGCGGGTCGATGCCCTGAGCGGCGGGCAGCGTCAGCGGGTGGGCATCTGCCGGGCGCTCTTTCAGGCGCCCGAACTGCTGCTGGTGGATGAGCCGACATCGAGCCTAGACCCGCGCATCGCAAACGACATTATGGCGCAGATCCGTGATCTGGCGCAGGAAAGCGGTGTTGCGGCGCTCTGCAACATCCATGATGTTGCCTTGGCGCGGCAATTCGCATCGCGCGTCATTGCCTTGCGCGACGGCATCATCGTGCATGACGGCCCCTTCGATGAACTTGACGAGGCCGCGCTTGGCGGCATCTACGCCGCGACAGACAGGAGCCGACTATGAGCGCGGCGCAGGCGATGCCGGGATCGAACCCCGCAGCTCTTGCGCGCTGGCGGCAGGCGCGCAGGCGTGGGCACATGGCCGTGCTGGCCGTGACGTCGCTGCTGCTCGCGCTTTCGGTTTGGGCTGTGCAAGGCTCGGTCATTCCGGGCACCGACTGGCGGCGCATGGGCGGGTTTGCCGAAGTGGTCACCGGGTTCGGCCGCTTCCTGCCGCCAGATCCGACATTGCTGCCCACGCTTTTTGAGCCCGCCGTGCAGACCATCCTCATCGCCATCATCGGCACACTGCTGGGCGCGGTGATGTCGCTGCCGGTCGCCGTTCTCGGGGCAGCCAATCTCAGGCCACTGGGCATGCCGGGCTACCTGCTGGCGCGTGGCCTGATGACCATGAGCCGCTCGATACACGAGATCGTCTGGGCGCTGATCTTCGTCTCGGCCGTGGGCCTTGGGGCCTTTGCGGGCATCCTTGCACTGGCTTGCCGGTCCGTGGGCTTCGTATCGAAGCTTCTGGCCGAAGCGATCGAGCGGATCGACATGCGGCCCGTGGAAGCGATGAAGGCGCAAGGCGCGCGTCCGCTGGACATGGTGCGCCACGCGATCGTCCCGCAGCTTCTGCCCATCGGGCTGGGCACGCTGATCTTCGAATGGGACATCAACGTCAATCGGGCGGCTGTCCTGGGGCTGGTCGGCGCCGGCGGGCTGGGCCTGACCTTCCACAATCAGCTGATTGCATCGAACTATGCAGGGGTCACCACCGTGCTGCTGACAATTCTGGCCATCATCCTTGTGGGTGAGGCGATCTCGGTGCGTCTGCGGCGGAGGCTGGTCTGACATGAGCAGCACGAACACTCTCATGGTCCTGCAGAAACGGCGGCGTCGTTCGCTGCTGCGCTTCCTGCTGTTGCTGGCGCTGGGTGCCGGGCTTTGGCTGACGCTGCAATATCTGAATGTGCGGCTGGAGCGGTTCGCCACGCTTTTCGACCGGCTCGGCACGCTTCTGGCCACCCGCTATTATCCGCCCGACTTCGAATACATCATGCGCCCGCGCTTCCTGCAAAGCGTGCTGGAAACCATTCACATGGCGCTTCTGGCAACGCTGGCGGGCCTCCTTCTTGCCATACCGCTGGCCTGGCTGGCTGCATTCAACGCCAGCCCGCTGCCAGGGGTCGGAAAGAGCGCGGCGCGCGTCTTCATCACCGGTGCGCGGGCAATCCACGAGATGATCTGGGCCATCGTGTTCATCATGGTGCTGGGCTTTGGCGTGCTGCCCGGCGTACTGGCGCTGACGCTGGGCTGCATCGGCTTTGCCGGCAAGCTGTTCGTCGAGGAGATCGAATCCATCGACGATGCGCCGGTCGAGGCGATGCGGGCCGCCGGTGCAGGCCCGCTGGCGGTGTTCTTCTTCGGTGTGCTCCCGCAGGTCCGCACCGCCTTCATCGGCATCGGGATCTACACCTGGGACGTGGTCTTCCGATCCGCCACGGTTGTCGGGTTCTTCGGCGCCGGCGGCATGGGCTGGTATCTGCGCCGCACTGCCGACCAACTGCAAAGCGACCGCGTCGCAGCCATCATCCTGCTGATCGCGGCGCTGGTGGTGGTATCCGAGGTGATCTCGCACCACGCCCGAACCGCACTCGAAGGTCGGACGGGCCAGCGCGTGCTCGCGCGTTGAACCTTCGCATCAATCAAGAGGAAACGACGCACGAATGTGGACCTATCACAACCCGGTCGCCATAACCTTCGGCGCAGGGTGCTTCGACAGGCTTGAAGCCCTTGTTGGCGAGCGGCCCTACCTTCTGGTCACCTATCCGGACGCGCCCTTCACTGCGCTCGCCGACCGCCTGACGCAGCGCCTCGGACCAGCGGCCGGAACGGTCCGCGATGTTGTGCCCAATCCGGATATTGCGGATCTTTCACGGCAGGCATCGGAGATTGCGGCGCTCGAAACTCGGCCCGAGGTGGTCATCGCGCTCGGCGGCGGCTCGGTAATCGACAGCGCCAAGGTTCTGGCGGCTTCGGCGCAGGGTTTCACCGCGGTAAGAGCTCTGCTGAGCGGCGCCGGGGCGCCAGACGACTGGCAGCCGCTGCCCCTGATTGCCATGCCCACGACGGCGGGCACCGGCAGCGAGGTTACCTGCTGGGCCACCGTCTGGGACCGCGAGACGGCGACCAAGCGCTCGCTCGATCACCCCGCGCTCTATCCCGAGGCGGCTGTCATCGACCCGGAACTGATGTGCTCGATGCCGTGCGCGCTGACGGTATCGACGGGTCTCGACGCGCTGTCGCATGCGCTTGAAAGCCTGTGGAACCGCAATGCAAACCCAGTGACGGCCACCCATGCGGTTGTCGCTGCCCGCACCATTCTGGAGGTGCTCCCGGCGCTGGTGGCCGCCCCGGGTGACCCGGGTCTACGCAGCCGGATGGCAGAGGCGTCCCTGGTTGCGGGTCTGGCCTTCTCGGGCACGCGAACCGCGATCGCGCATTCGATCTCCTATCCCGTCACCTTGCGACACGGCGTGACGCATGGAATCGCCTGTTCCTTCACCCTGCCGATGATCCTGCACAGCCTAGCCGATGCCGACGGGCTCACCGGTCGCGGGCTGCGCGACATCTTCGGCCCTGATTTGCGCGTCGGCGCCAGAAAACTGGCGGGGTTTCTGGACGGGCTGGGTGTCCGGCTCACCCCCGCCGGTTACGGGATCGACGCCGCCGAATGGGAGAATATCCTCGCCGAGGCGACGGACGGCCCGCGCGGCCGCAACTTCATCGGTGCAATCACCACCTTGCATCCCGTCTCGCCCCTCGCGGCATGACGCGGTGCGGCAATGCAAATCAAACACATGGAGATTACATGAACCGCTTCAAGGCTGTGGTGTTCGACTGGGCCGGAACCACCATCGATTTTGGCTCCTTCGCCCCAATGGGCGTTTTCGTCGAGGCGTTTCGCCGTTTTGATGTCGAAGCAACCATCGCCGAAGCCCGCGCGCCCATGGGCGCGCCGAAACGCGACCATATCAGGGCGATGCTCACGGCCCCGCGAATTGCCGCCGAATGGGCGCGCGTCCATGGCCAGGCGCCGACCGAGGCCGATATCGACCGCGTCTATGCCGTCTTCGTGCCGATGAACGAGGCCGTGGTCGCGCAATACGCCACGCTCGTGCCCGGCGCGCGCGCTGCGGTCGATCGGCTGCGCGCGATGGGGCTGAAGATCGGCTCAACCACCGGATATACCCGCTCGATCATGGAGCGTGTCTTTCCCGTCGCCGCGGCGCAGGGCTATGTGCCGGACAACTGTGTGTGTTCCGACGATTTGCCTGAAGGGCGGCCCGGCCCGTTGCAGATGTATCAGTGTTTCATCGACCTGCGGATCTGGCCAGCTGCCTCGGTGGTCAAGGTGGACGACACGCCGCCCGGCATCGCCGAGGGCGTCAATGCCGGCTGTCTAACCGTCGGGGTCGCGCTCTCGGGCAACATCGTGGGCCGCACACCGCAGAAACTCGCAGCGTTGTCGGCTGAGGAACTGCAAACCCTGCGCGCGGAAGCGACCGAAGTTCTGCGAACCGCCGGGGCACAGCATGTGATCGACACCGTGGCTGATCTTCCGGAACTCCTGATTCAGCTTGATACACCCCCATAGCATAGGATAACCCCCTGCGCCGCATACCAGCAATTCCGCACCTCGAAGGTGGAATGACAGCTGCACTTCGTCCTAACCGATTACTTCCACATGGGACTGTGTTCGAGCCCGCACAGGCGAAGCCGAAGGCCTCAAGAACCGACGGAATGCTGGGCGTCTGCTTTCGGAAAGCTGTGCAGCAGCAAGCACCATCGGTCGCCCGTCCGCTGTGGGCCGGGTGCGTCGATCAGCGGAAGTTGGCTCGCTGCCCCACCCACTCCATCGGAAACGGCTCCCGCAGCCTCGCCAGCGTCACCTCCGGTCCCTGCTGCCCGTCCAGAATCGCCTCGACGATCTCC
>PWLT01000055.1 GCA_003558415.1 Hyphomicrobiales bacterium | reverse complement strand
GGGCATCCTGCAGCTTCCCGAGGGCACCGAGATGGTGATGCCGGGTGACAACGTGGCGATGGAAGTCGAGCTGATCGTGCCGATCGCCATGGAAGAGAAGCTGCGCTTCGCCATCCGCGAAGGCGGCCGCACCGTCGGCGCCGGCGTCGTCGCCGCCGTCCTCGACTGATCGAACAATCTTTTTCGAAGCGCGGCCTCGCCGCAGGCCGCGCTTTACTCATGTTGACGGGGCTTCCCCATGAACGGTCAAAATATCCGAATTCGCCTGAAGGCGTTCGATCACCGCGTGCTTGACGCATCGACCCGTGAAATCGTGTCGACCGCCAAGCGCACCGGTGCTCAGGTTCGTGGGCCTATCCCGCTCCCGACCCGTATCGAGCGCTTTACGGTGCTGCGTTCGCCGCACATCGACAAGAAGTCGCGCGAACAGTTCGAGATGCGCACGCACAAGCGTGTTCTCGACATCGTCGATCCCACCCCGCAAACCGTGGACGCGCTGATGAAGCTCGACCTCGCCGCGGGCGTGGATGTGGAGATCAAGCTCTGAGCTTCAGGCTCGAGAGCTTTTGGCTTAAACACGCCGAGAGGACACGCTCATGCGCTCAGGCGTCATTGCGCAAAAACTCGGGATGACCCGCGTCTTCAACGACGACGGGGAGCATATCCCGGTCACGGTGCTGAAGCTCGACCATTGTCAGGTGGTCGCGCATCGGACCAAGGACAAGAACGGCTACGTGGCGCTGCAGGTCGGCGTCGGCAAAGCCAAGGTGAAGAACGTCTCGAAGGCCGAGCGCGGTCGTTTCGCGCAGGCGCAGGTCGAGCCCAAGCGCAAGCTTGCGGAGTTCCGCGTCAGCGAAGATGCGGTGATTCCGGTCGGTGCCGAGATCCTCGCGGATCATTTCGTGGCGGGTCAGTTCGTCGATGTGACGGGCACCTCCACGGGTAAGGGCTTCGCCGGCGGCATGAAGCGCTGGAACTTCGCGGGTCTGCGGGCATCGCACGGTGTGTCGATCTCGCATCGCTCGATCGGTTCGACCGGTGCCAACCAGGATCCTGGTCGCGTGTTCAAGGGCAAGAAGATGCCCGGGCATCTGGGTGCCGAACGCGTCACGACGCAGAATCTGAAGGTCGTGCAGACGGATCCGGAGCGCGGGCTGATCCTCGTCGCGGGTGCCGTTCCCGGCGTCAAGGGCGGATACATCCATATCCGTGACGCCGTGAAGCGCGCGCTTCCCGAGGATGCGCCGCGTCCGGGCAAGTTCCGCGAAAACGGTGCCGCTGCACCTGAAGCCGCTGCCGAGGCTCCCGAAGCCGCGCCGGTCGAGCAGAACGGGGAGAATGCGTGATGAAGATCGACGTCACCACGCTCGAGGGCGGCAAGGCCGGTTCGGTCGAGCTCGATGAGACCATTTTCGGTCTCGAGCCCCGCGCCGATCTGATCCAGCGCTGCGTGCGCTGGCAGCTCGCCAAGCGCCGCGCGGGCACCCACAAGGTGAAGACGCGCAGCGAGATCGCGCGTACCGGCAAGAAGATGTTTCGCCAGAAGGGCACCGGTAACGCACGTCACGGCAATGCCCGCGTCGTGCAGTTCCGGGGCGGTGGCCGGGCCTTCGGTCCGCACCCGCGTGATCATGCCCATGATCTGCCCAAGAAGGTTCGGGCGCTCGCGCTCAAGCACGCCCTCTCCGCCAAGGCGAAGAGCGACGCGCTGATCATCGTCGACGAGATCTCGGCGGCTGATCCCAAGACCAAGGCGCTCAAGGAGCGTTTCGGCAAGCTGGGTCTGGCCAATGCCCTGTTCATCGGCGGTGCCGAGGTCGAGGCCAACTTCAAGCTGGCCGCTCGCGCGATCCCGAATATCGACGTCCTGCCCATCCAGGGCATCAACGTCTATGACATTCTGCGTCGTGAGAAACTCGTTCTCACGAAGGCGGCTGTGGATGCGCTGGAGGCGCGCTTCAAATGAGCATGGATCCGCGCCATTACGACGTGATCGTCGCTCCGGTGATCACCGAGAAGGCCACCCTTCTTTCGGAGCAGAACAAGGTCGTCTTCAGGGTCGCCCCGACCGCGACGAAGCCGCAGATCAAGTCCGCCGTCGAGAAGTTGTTCGGCGTCAAGGTGAAGGCGGTCAACGTCGCCGTCACCAAGGGCAAGGTCAAGGTCTTCCGCGGGATCAAGGGGCGTCGCAATGACGTCAAGAAAGCGATCGTGACCCTCGAAGAGGGCCAGACGATCGATGTGACTACGGGCCTGTGAGCGGTTAGGAGAGTGATCCGATGGCTTTGAAGAGTTTCAAACCGATCACGCCGGGCCTGCGTCAGCTCGTGATCGTCGACCGTTCGGGCCTGTACAAGGGCAAGCCCGAGAAATCCCTGACGGAGGGTCTGTCCTCCAAGGGTGGTCGTAACAATACGGGGCGCATCACGGTGCGCTTCCGCGGCGGTGGCCACAAGCGCACCTATCGCGTGGTGGATTTCAAGCGTCGTGCACGCCTGGGTGACACCGCGACCGTGCAGCGGATCGAGTATGATCCCAACCGCACGGCCTATATCGCGCTGATCGCCTATGACGATGGTGAGAAGGCTTACATCCTGGCGCCCCAGCGGCTTTCCGCCGGCGACAAGGTGACGGCGGCCGAACAGGCCGACATCAAGCCGGGCAACGCCATGCCGATCGGGAACATTCCCGTCGGGACGGTGGTGCACAACATCGAGACCAAGATCGGCCGCGGCGGCTCCGTCGCGCGCTCGGCGGGGTCTTATGCCCAGATCGTCGGTCGTGACCGTGGTTACGTCTCGGTGCGTCTGGGATCAGGTGAACAGCGTCTGGTTCATGGCCGTTGCTTTGCGACGGTCGGTGCGGTGTCGAATCCGGACCACATGAACATCTCGATGGGCAAGGCGGGCCGCCATCGCTGGCTCGGCAAGCGGCCGCATAACCGCGGCGTCGTGATGAACCCGATCGACCACCCGCACGGCGGCGGCGAAGGCCGTACTTCCGGCGGTCGCCATCCGGTCACCCCCTGGGGCAAGCCCACCAAGGGGCACAAGACCAGGTCCAACAAGCGGACGGACAAGTTCATCGTGACGAGCCGCCACGCCCGCAAGAAGAGGTAAGGAGCGCGCCATGGCACGTTCAATCAAGAAGGGCCCGTTCGTCGACGGCTACCTTCTCAAGAAGGCCGATGCGGCTCGTGAGTCGGGCCGTAACGACGTCATCAAGATCTGGAGCCGGCGCTCCACGATCCTTCCGCAGTTCGTTGGCCTCACCTTCGGTGTGTACAACGGGCACAAACACATCCCCGTCAACGTGAGCGAGGAGATGGTGGGCCACAAGTTCGGCGAGTTTTCGCCGACGCGCACCTTCCCGGGCCATGCGGCGGACAAGAAGGCGAAGAGGCGGTAACATGGGCAAGCCGGCTACCCCCCGCGCATTGGGCGATACCGAAGCCAAGGCGGTTCTGCGCATGCTTCGCGTCAGCCCGCAGAAGCTCAATCTCGTGGCGCAGCTGATTCGCGGCAAGAAGGTCGCAGCGGCGCTCGCGGATCTCGAGTTTTCGCGCAAGCGCATCGCACGCGACGTGAAGAAGTGCCTCGAAAGCGCCATCGCCAATGCCGAGAACAATCATGATCTCGACGTCGACGATCTGGTGGTGAAGGAGGCCTTCGTGGGCAAGGCTCTTGTCATGAAGCGTTTCCACGCCCGTGCCCGCGGTCGCGGTGCACGAATTCTGAAACCCTTCTCGAACCTGACCATCGTGGTTCGCGAAAAAGCCGAACAGGCCTGAGGAGCAAGGAATGGGTCATAAAGTCAACCCGATCGGCCTCAGGCTGGGTATCAATCGCACCTGGGATTCGCGCTGGTTCGCCCCCAAGGGTGAATATGCCCGCCTGCTGCACGAAGACATGGCCATCCGCGAGGCGCTGCGCAAGCAGCTCAAGCAGGCCGCCGTGTCGCGCATCGTCATCGAGCGTCCGCACAAGAAGTGCCGCGTGACCATCCACTCGGCGCGTCCGGGTGTGGTGATCGGCAAGAAGGGTGCGGATATCGAGAAGCTGCGCAAGCTCGTGGGTCGCATGACCGACGGCGAAGTGACGATCAACATCGTCGAGGTGCGCAAGCCCGAGATCGATGCCACGCTCATCGCCGAATCGATCGCCCAGCAGCTCGAGCGCCGCGTCGCCTTCCGTCGTGCCATGAAGCGCGCCGTGCAGTCGGCCATGCGCCTGGGTGCCGAGGGTATCCGCATCAACTGCGCGGGTCGCCTGGGCGGTGCGGAGATCGCGCGTGTCGAATGGTACCGTGAGGGCCGCGTGCCGCTGCATACGCTTCGCGCCGATGTCGATTACGGCACCGCGACGGCATTCACGACCTACGGCACCTGTGGCATCAAGGTCTGGGTGTTCAAGGGCGAGATCCTGGAACATGACCCCATGGCCCAGGACAAGCGCATGAACGAAGAGGGAGGTCGCTCCGGTGGCGGCCGTCGCGATCACGCGGCCTGATCATCGGAACGGAGATCCGCCATGTTGCAACCGAAGAAGACGAAGTTCCGCAAGCAGTTCAAGGGGCGCATCAAGGGCGTCGCCAAGGGCGGCATGGATCTGAATTTTGGCCAGTACGGCCTCAAGGCTCTCGAGCCGGAGCGCGTCACGGCGCGGCAGATCGAGGCGGCCCGCCGCGCGATCACCCGCTTCATGAAGCGTCAGGGCCGGGTCTGGATCCGGATCTTTCCGGATGTCCCGGTTTCGAAGAAGCCGACCGAAGTCCGCATGGGTAAGGGCAAGGGTTCCCCGGAATATTGGGCGGCCCGTGTCAAGCCTGGTCGGATCATGTTCGAGATCGACGGTGTGAACGAGGAAATCGCACGTGAGGCCCTGCGCCTCGGCGGCGCGAAGCTTCCGATCCGCACGCGTGTCGTGCAGCGCATCGCCGATTGATGGAGATTGCCATGAAGTCCAAGCAGCGAGTGAGCGATCTGCAGGCGATGACCGCCGATCAGCTTCAGGACGAGCTGGTTTCGCTGAAGAAAGAGCAGTTCAACCTGCGTTTTCAGCGTGCCACCGGCCAGCTGGAGAACACGGCGCGTGTGACCGAGGTCCGCAAGGACATCGCACGCGTCAAGACGCTTCAGCGCCACAAGCAGACTGAAGCGAAGGCGTAAGGAAGACAGATCATGCCGAAGCGCGTATTGCAGGGCGTCGTCGTCAGCGACAAACAGGACAAGACTGTTGTCGTGAAGGTCGAGCGCCGTTTCACGCACCCCCTTCTCAAGAAGACGGTGCGTCGCACAAAGAACTATCACGCTCATGACGAGAGCAACGCCGCCAAGACCGGTGACGTGGTTCTCATTCAGGAGGGACGCCCGTTGTCCAAACTGAAGAGCTGGGTTCTTTTGCAGGAAGCCCCCAAGGGCTGAATCGAGCGGCTGGTCCGGGTCGCCTCGCGGTGGAATTCTGCTGCGGGAGCGAAACGGGCTTGTCAGTGGGCGGCGCTTCGTGTATCGGAGCGCCTTTCGCGATCATAGGCAGGGGACGGCAGATCCCCGTCAGGCGTAGTCCGGTTGGGCAATACCGCTCAACGGCCGGAAACCTGTCTGAGACAAGGAAAGGATCAAGGCCATGATCCAGATGCAGACCAATCTCGACGTCGCCGATAATTCGGGCGCCCGTCGTGTCATGTGCATCAAGGTTCTGGGCGGTTCGAAGCGCAAATACGCTTCGGTCGGTGACATTATCGTCGTTTCCGTGAAGGAGGCGATCCCGCGCGGTCGTGTGAAGAAGGGCGACGTCATGCGCGCCGTCGTCGTGCGCACGGCCAAGGACATCCGTCGTCAGGACGGCTCCGTGATCCGCTTCGACCGCAATGCGGCCGTGCTGGTCAACAACAACAAGGAGCCTGTCGGCACGCGTATCTTCGGCCCGGTTCCGCGCGAACTGCGTGCGAAGAACCACATGAAGATCATTTCGCTGGCGCCGGAGGTGCTGTGATGGCTGCGAAACTCAAGAAGGGCGACCGCGTGGTCGTTCTCGCGGGCCGCGACAAGGGCAAGACCGGTGAGATCGTGAAGGTCATTCCGGCGGAAGGACGCGCGCTGGTGCGCGGCGTCAACCAGGTCAAGCGCCATCAGCGCCAGACCGCGTCGCAGGAAGCGGGGATCATCACCAAGGAAGCTCCGCTGCAGATCTCGAATCTGGCTTACGCCGATCCGAAGGACGGCAAGCCGACTCGGGTTGGTTTCAAGGTTTTGGAAGACGGGCGCAAGGTTCGTTTCGCCAAGCGTTCGGGGGATCTGATCGATGGCTGAGGCTCTGATCGACTACGCGCCGCGGCTGCGCAAGCACTACGACGAAGTGGTGCGTCCGAAGCTCCAGGAGGAGTTCGGCTACAAGAACCCCATGCAGGTTCCCACGATCGACAAGATCGTGATCAATATGGGCATCGGTGAATCCGTCGCCGATTCCAAGAAGGCATCGTCCGCTGCCGGCGATCTCGCGCTCATCGCGGGTCAGGCGCCGGTGATCACCCGTGCCCGCAAGGCGATCTCGTCCTTCAAGGTGCGCGAGAACATGCCGATCGGCTGCAAAGTGACGTTGCGCAAGGTCCGGATGTTCGAGTTTCTCGATCGCCTGGTCAACATCGCGTTGCCGCGCGTGCGTGACTTCCGCGGGCTCAACCCGAAATCCTTCGATGGTCGTGGCAACTATGCTTTCGGCATCAAGGAGCATATCGTGTTCCCGGAGATCAACTACGACAAGGTCGAGCAGATCTGGGGCATGGACGTCATCGTGGCGACCACCGCGAAAACCGATGAAGAGGCGCGTGCCCTGCTGCGTCACTTCGAATTCCCGTTCCGGCAGTGAGGCTGGATGAAAGCCTCAGACGCGGACACTGGAGGAAAATGAATGGCTAAGAAAAGCGCGATCGAGAAGAACAAGAACCGCCGCAAGCTGGTGAAGAAATTCGCCGGTCGCCGCGCGCGGCTTCTCGCGGTTGCGAACGATCAGTCCCTGTCCATGGAGGAGCGCTTCGCTGCGCGCCTCAAGCTGGCGGAACTGCCGCGCAACGCGAACCCCACCCGCATCGTCAATCGCTGCGAGGTCACCGGGCGCCCCCGCGCCTATTACCGCAAACTCGGCATGTCCCGTATCGCGTTGCGTGAGCTCGGCTCGCGCGGCCTGATTCCGGGCCTCGTCAAGTCCAGCTGGTAAGGAGAGATCTCATGGCGATGACCGATCCTCTCGGGGATATGCTGACCCGCATCCGCAACGCGCAGCTGCGCCGCCGGCCGAGCGTGCTCACGCCCGGCTCCAGGCTGCGTGCGCGCGTTCTGGAAGTGCTGAAGTCGGAAGGCTATATCCGCGACTATTCCACGGCCGAGTTCGGCAATGGACGCACCGAGTTCACCATTGAGCTCAAGTATTTCGACGGCCTGCCGGTGATCCGGAAGATCGAGCGTGTCTCGAAGCCCGGGCGCCGCGTCTACATGTCGATCGACACGATGCCGCGCGTGGCCGATGGCCTCGGTACCATCATTCTCTCGACATCCAAGGGCGTCATGGCTGATCATGATGCGCGCGAGCAGAATGTCGGCGGCGAAGTGCTCTGCAAGGTCTTCTGACCGGGCGCCAGCAAACACGGGAGCTTGAAACATGTCTCGAGTAGGCAAAAAGCCCGTCGCGGTGCCGTCCGGCGTGACGGCCAATGTCGACGGCCAGATTGTGAAGATGAAGGGCGCGAAGGGCGAAATGTCCTTCACCGTCCCCGATGAGGTCAGTGTCGCCTTCGCCGATGGCGCGGTGACCGTGACCCCGCGCGACCAGTCCAAGGTGGCGCGTTCCAAATGGGGCCTGTCGCGCGCCATGCTGCAGAGCATCGCCGACGGCGTCTCGAAGGGCTTCGAGAAGAAGCTGGAGATCACCGGTGTCGGTTATCGTGCCGCCGTCCAGGGAAGCACGTTGAAGCTGTCGCTCGGCTACAGCCATGACGTGGAATTCGCGATCCCGGCCGATATCCAGATCACCACGCCCAAGCCGACGGAAATTGTCGTCACCGGCAAGGACAAGCAACGCGTCGGGCAGATCGCGGCGGAAATCCGCGAATGGCGTCCCCCGGAGCCCTACAAGGGCAAGGGCGTGCGCTATGCCGACGAATTCATCTTCCGCAAGGAAGGCAAGAAGAAGTAAGGAGCGCGGATCATGACGAAGAAGTTGGATACGGCGGGTCGCCGTAAGGCTCGCGTCCGCCGCGCGATCAAGAAGGTGGCCTATGGGCGCCCGCGCCTGTCGGTGTTCCGCTCATCGAAGCAGATCTATGCCCAGGTGATCGACGACGACAAGGGCCATACCCTCGCCGCGGCCTCCTCCATGGAGAAGGACATGCGCGAGAAGCTGCAGACCGGTGCCGATACCAGTGCGGCATCCGAGGTCGGCAAGCTGCTTGCGGAGCGTGCCAAGGCAGCCGGTGTCACCAAGGTGGT
>PWLT01000211.1 GCA_003558415.1 Hyphomicrobiales bacterium | reverse complement strand
GGCAATGCACCGACACCATGCGCGCGCATCTGCTCGGCCGCCGCGCGGATCGTGGTCGCGGCGCTCGCAGCGATGACCGGAGACGACATCACCTTTCTGACCAGCATGGTTCTTGCGCGTTGCCTCCGTTTGCAGCTGGGCGCGTTTGGGTCGCGCCCTTGAGGAGCACTCTGCGGGATGGCGGAGCAATTCTCATTAACGCGGGTCAATGCACGAATCGCGATCATCCTTCAGCGTTAGGTGCTGATCAGGAGGCACACGATGCTGCATTACTTGCCGTGCAAGGACCAGTCGCTCGCGTTCACGATGGAAGACGCGTATCGCATCCTTGGGGTGCTCGGCCCGATGCCGCGGGAGGCACTGGTCGCCATGGTCGATTACGGGCTCAGCGATGCCGAGATCGGTCGATACTTCGGCCTCCCGCATCAGATGATAACGACCCTGCGAGAGCATTGGCTGATTGCGGGCGATCCGTAGCCGGGTTCAGGTCGTGGTACCGCCGCCTTCCCGCAAGTCCGGCTTCGGCGCATCGCGCAGGCGGGCCGATCCGCGACATCCGGCCCTTGCTCGCGACCAAAGGTGACGATTCTCTACGACGCATGGCACGCGTGTGCCGGCGCTGACGCCAGCTACGACATGATCATCACCGATCTGTTCACGCCCTGGCGCGCCGGGGGGCAATGTCTACACCAAGGAGCATTACCGCCTCGCCGCATCGAGCCTGAACCCTGGCGGCGCCGATGTGCAATGGATGCCGCTCTACCAGGTGTCGCGGAGCGAGCTCGAGATCAACACCAACACGATGGCGCAGGCTTTCGACGAGGTGACCTTCTGGCGCGGCGATCTCTATGCCGAGCGCTCGATCCTCGCGCTGGTGGGCAAAGCGACCCCGCTCCGCTCAATCCCGCGACGCTCGCCGCTCAGTGGCGCGCCATGACGGGCAGCGACGCGGAGGACGCGGCGCTGGCCGATCGCGCATTCAAATTCTATGCTGGCAATGCGGCGTCAGGCCTGTTCAAGGATGCCCCGATCCACACCGATGACCACCCGGTCATCGAGTATCTGGCCCCGCGCGCCCATCGCGCCGTGATCGCCGGGCACGCGCAATGGCTCACCGGCCCGGAGCGCGACCGGCTCTACAGCGATCTCCTGGCCGCCATGACGGCGCGGGTCGATGTGCTTGCGGATGCGCTGCGCGCTGCGTGCCAGATCAACGACACGCCCGATGGCGCCGCGCGCACCGCCCTGATCGCGGAGGCAGCGGAGCTGGGCGACCGGCTGGCGCAAGTGATGGGCACGCGGCATCTGCGCGTGGGGCTCGACGCGGTGCAGGGCGATGCGTGCCGCAAGTTTCATCTCGACCAGGTCCCGGCGCGGCTCGTGTGCAGCTATCGCGGGCGCGGAACGCAATACGGGTTTCGGGGCGCAGATGGAGAGCCCGAAGTGATCGCGGAGGCGCCGACCGGCGCGCCGCTCCTGCTGCGCGGGGCGCAATGGCCGGGGCCGACGAGCGCGCTCTTCCACCGCTCACCACCGATTGCGGGGACCGGGGCAACGCGGCTCGCCCGGCGCGGTGAAGGCTTCGGTTTCGCGCAGCATCCGGATGAGCGCCTCCTGAAAGCCTTGCCCGCGATTGCCGGCGCCGTAGCCGGGCTCGAGCCCCTTCCAAGCGGTCGGGTTGTTGAAGGCGGCCCAGTGGTGGAAGGTGCCGCGCGGCGCGTCCGGGGCGTCGCAGACGAGCAGGAGGCTCTGCGTGCCCTCCGGCACGCCCGACCAGGCGAAGGCGGGCGAGCGGTTGGCTCCGTCGCAGGTATGCTCCCTGGAAATCGTCCCGGCGTGGCGGAAGCTGGTGCTGCTCAGCGTCAGGGTCATCGGCGGCAGCCCCCGGTCAGCGCGGCGCATCAACGAAACGGGCGGTGGAGATCGCGCGCACCGTGCTTGCATGCGGCCCGTGCGGGCTATCGCCCTCGGCCACGGCCAATTCGACCGTGTCGCCTTCGGCGAGCTGGTCGAAATCACCATCAACGACGCTGTGGCGGTGGAAATAGATCAGGCGCCCATCGGTCAGCGCGATCTGGCCGAAGTCGTCCTCGGGATGAAGCTCGGCTACACGACCCTGGAGCGGTTCAGCGCGTGCCACGGGGCGGCCGGAGTGGGTTTCGGCCCAGGCCGTGATCTTGCGCTCCATGGCATCGAAGGCGTCGCGAACTGCGACGAAAATATCCTGATGGGCGTAGACGTCGCCGGGCTCGCGGTCGATAGTCAGGATGCCCGATGGCACATGCGCCTCAAGCCGCACCGCATATTGTTTGCCCTTCCGGTGACGGCGGTGTGGCGCGTCGATCGTTGCGCGGAAGCTCGTCAGACGCTCGAATCTGCGTTCGAGCCGTTCGATCCGCTCGCGCACCCGCGCCTCGACGGCGGGCGAACGGTCCATGTTGTGAAAGACGATTTCAATACCGGTCTGCATGGTATCCCCTCATGACAGCTAACTGCAGACAGATTGTCCCGACTCGCGGGAAGTGCGCCATAATCCGGATCAATCCACGGCACGGTACGCGGGATGCGGCCTGGCGCGGAGGCTCGGGACGTCGGAAGTTGCCGTTGAACGGCCCCAATCAAGCGGAGCCCGCTGAATTTGCTTGGAAAGACGATAATCCCGATTGATCGCTGCATAGGTCAGACACGCTCGGCCAGCGAAGGAACGATTCCTTCGGCCTCAGCCCTTGATGCAGATCATCGGCGCGAGGCGGGCGACCCGGCGGGCAAGGCCGGCACGCTCGGCAACTTCGACGACTCGCTCGACGCTCTTATATGCGCCGGGCGCCTCCTCGGCGATGCCGCGGCGCGAGGGGCTCTTGACGATGATGCCGCGCGCGGCGAGTTCCTTCTGGATGCCGGCACCGGTCCATGTGCGGGCGGCCTCATGCCGGCTCATGGCGCGGCCGGCGCCGTGGCAGGCCGAACTGAGTGTCGCCGCCTCGGAACGGGCATCACCCACGAGCACATAGGAGCCGGTGCCCATGCTGCCGCCGATCAGCACCGGCTGGCCGATGGCGGTTAGCGCCGGGGGCAGGTCTGGGTAGTCGGGGCCAAGGGATCGGGTCGCCCCCTTGCGGTGCACGAAGAGCCGGCGGGCGCGGCCATCGATCACGTGGGTCTCTTCCTTGCAGGTATTGTGGGAGACGTCGTAGAGTAGGTCGGCACGAACGCCGGGGAAGAAGCGCTCGAGCACGCCGCGGGTGAGGTGGGTCAGGATCTGGCGGTTGGCGAGCGCGCAGTTTACGCCCGCGCGCAAGACGCCGAGATAGCGCTGGCCAAGCTCGGAATCGATCGGCGCGCAGGCGAGTTCGCGGTCGGGCAGAACAATGCCCTGGGCGGGTGCGGCGAGCGCCATCTCGCGCAGGTATTCGGTGCCGATCTGATGGCCGAGCCCGCGCGAGCCGCAATGGATCATCACGACGGCCTGACCCACTTCGAGGCCGAAGGCGCGGGCGGCCTCGGCGTCGAAGATCTCGGCGACGCTCTGCACCTCGAGATAGTGGTTGCCCGAGCCGAGCGTACCCATCTCGCGGCGCTGGCGCAGGAGAGCGCGAGCAGAGACGAGGTCCGGGCGGGCGCCGGTCATGGTGCCGCGCTCCTCGATGCGCTCGAGGTCGTCGTTGCGCCCATAACCCTCGGCCACGGCCCATGCGGCGCCGCCCGCGAGCATTGCAGCCATCTCGGCCTCGTCGAGCTCGATGCGGCCTCGGCTGCCGACGCCCGCAGGGATCGTGCGCGAGAGCTCGTGGGCGAAGGGCTCCTGCTGGGTGGCGATGTCGGCGCGGGAGAGGTTGGTGGTCAGCAACCGCACACCGCAGGAGATGTCGAAGCCGACGCCGCCTGCCGACACCACGCCGCCTTCGTCCGGGTCGAAGGCCGCGACGCCGCCAATCGGGAAGCCGTAACCCCAGTGGGCGTCGGGCATCGCGTAGGCGGCGGCGACAATGCCGGGCAGGCAGGCGACGTTGGTGATCTGCTCGGCGACCTTAGTATCCATGTCGTCGATCAGCACCTCGTCGGCGTAGATCACCGCCGGAACCCGCATCGAGCCGGTTTGGGGGATCCGCCAGGCATAGGGGCCGAGCTTTTCAAGCGTGGTGCGGTCCAAGGCTGCCTCCTTCAGACGTCGACAACGCACTGGGCGAGCCAGCGGCCGTCCTCCTGCCTTGCCACGCGGAGCTGAGTGAAGGTCGCGCCCTTGAGCTCGACCGACGGCGCGTGGCGGACAACTTCGACGGGCTCGCCGAGCGCGGTCGCGCGCAGACAATTGCTATCGATCACGACCCGGAAGTCACCGAAGACCATGCTTCGGGTCGCCATCTCGTAGATCACCGCGTTCAGCCAGTCGACGAGCAGCACCTCGAGCTCAGGCGCCTCGCAGGTGATCTCCACCGCCTCGTTGGCGGTGATCTGATCGAGCGGCACCAGCACGGCGGTCATTGCCCGCGCTGCGTTGGCGAAGGCCTCTGCCGGGTCGGCACCGAAGCCCTGCACACCGACATCGCCCTCGTGCGGGAAGTGCGTCCAGGCGCAACTCACCACTGGCCTCCGGGTTTCTTCACCACGCCCGGCCCCACGGCTGGGACCGGAACCGCACCACCAGAACGCCATCTTCGGGCGCGACGTGCCTTTTGACAAACAAACTCTCCTGCGTTTGGCGGACGGACGCCAACTCGTCATCAATTCGGGCCAGAAAATCCGGCCAGAGCCCCAGCAGCCCAGATGGTCCCCGTCCAGACTGCCCGTGCAAGACATGGGTATCGCCTTTTCTCACACGGACAGTCAGATCGACATTGACACCGGTCAAGGCGGCTCGACTTCGGAAGTGTTTGATTGACGGTCAAAGCAGATCGGGAGCGGCGCCAATGGCCGTCAACAACACTGACGCCGCGGCTTGCTACACGCGCATCGGTACCGGACAGTCCCGCTGCGGATGGGCCGAGGCCGACGACGTCCTGAATACCCGGCCATGGCCCGAGCTGGAGCCGATGCTGGCGCGCTGAGGCCACGATGGAACGGAGAGTTTTTCCTGGAGCACAAGGAGTGGAACCATGACAACGGCGAGCGGCAAACCCCGGATCGGGCACGATGACGTCGTACGCCTGTGCGGCGACATCGAGGACTGGAAGATCAGCGCGATCCTTGGGATGGATGCGACAATGGCGGAGTTCGAGGAGGCCGTCGCCTGGTCGCTTGGCCAGGACGACCTGATGATTGATGAGCACAAGTCGCTCTCTGGCGGCGTGGCCCAGATCTACGAGATCCTCATGAGCGACCAGTTCGACAACGACGAGGCGCGGCTCGAAGGGTAACGAACGGACGCCATGGTCGGCAGGCGGCGGAATGCTGGCGGCTCCGTCATGCGGGCATGCCCCGGGGCGCCGACATACGGAGTCGGGTGGCCCTATGCGCCGGCCAGTCCTTGGCAATCCTCCTGCGGCGTTGCGGGGCTTGCTTCGGGACTGCGCCGGAAGTTTGTATGCTCCTATGGATGGCCAGAACCGTGCGGCCGGTCACGCGCCGTCGGGTCGCTTACGGCAGAAGGATGACCGATGCGAGACGAGGAATGCGTGGCTTTCCTGCAGTGGGCGCTGCCCCGTCTCGACCTCGCCTGGCCGGGCTTTCGCAAGGTGCGCAAGCAGGTCTGCAAGCGACTGGCGCGGCGGCTGAGGTGCCTCGGGCTCGCAGACCTGGAGGCCTATCGCGCCTGGCTCGCGACGGACCCGCAGGAGTGGCGCGTGCTCGACGGTCTCTGCCGCATCACCATTTCCCGGTTTTTCCGCGACCGCGGCTGTTTCGAGGTGCTGCGGGACCTGGTCCTGCCCGAGATCGCCCGGCGCGCGACGGTCGAGCACAGGCCGGCCCGCATCTGGTCCGCCGGGTGCGCCGCGGGCGAAGAGCCCTACACGGTCAGGATCCTGTGGGACCTGGAGGTCAGCCGCGCGTTTCCCGATGCCTCGCTGAGCCTGGTGGCGACCGACCTCGACGAAACCCTGATCGAGCGCGCCCGCATCGCCTGCTACCCGGCTGGCGCCTTGCGTGAACTCCCGCAGGAATTCGTCGCGCGGGCCTTCACTGCGCGCGACGGATACCGCTGCCTGCGGGAGCGGCACAAGGCGGGCGTGGCCTTCCTGCGCCAGGATTTCCGCGTAGCTGCACCAGAGGGACGGTTCGATCTAATACTGTGCCGCAACCTGGCCTTCACCTACTTCGCGCCGGCGCTGCAGCTCGATGCGCTCGAACGCATCGACTCTGCGCTCGCCCCAAATGGATTCCTGGTTATCGGCGCACATGAGCGGCTGCCCGCCACTGCCAAGGGCTCGCAGCCGGTCGGCGGCAACCGCAGCGTACTGGTACGCGGAGCCATGCCCGACGCCGCGAGGTTGACTCGCCGGCTCGGCGGCGGGAGGCTCGGGAAAATAGCCAGGGAGGGAAAAATGACGCAGCGCGGCGTTCACGCTTTCGACGGCGCCCTGCAGGACGCCAATATCTGGCTCAAGGCAATCATGGAGCGGTTGGGCACCGAGGATGCGCATGTCGGCATGATGGCGCTGCGGGGCGCGCTGCACGCCCTGCGCGATCGCGTCGGGCCCGAGAACGCGGCCCATCTGGGCGCGCAATTGCCGACTCTCGTGCGCGGCATCTACTACGAGGCGTGGCAGCCGCAACGCACGCCGACCAAGGAGCGGCACAAGGATGCCTTCCTCCAGCTCGTTGTCAGGAATGTCCCACCGGGGCTTGACTTCAATGCCGAGGCGGCGGTTCGCGCCCTTTTCGATGTACTCTGGGAACGAATTGATCCGGGCGAGATCAACAAGCTCATCCGCATGTTCCCGCACGAACTGCGCGAGCTCTGGCCAGCCATCGCGCGCATTGAAGCGGAAGAAGAGGAGGCAGAGAAAGCGCAACGCGGCGAGGCTTGATCAGGCGGGTTACTCCCTTCACCCTTCATGTCATGCTCAATGCGCCATCAACACCGGGCTCCACGCCCGCGCGAGAACCGCTTCCGTCACACCCCCAAAGACCTGCTCACGCCAGCGCCAGTGGCTGTAGGCCCCCATGACCAGCAGCGCGTCGCCGCGTGCCTGTGCCCGGTCGAGCAGGGTGTCGGCCGTTTCCGCGCGGGGCTCATAGGGCACCACTTCGCTGCGAACCTCGCTGTAGTGAAGCTGCAGGTATTTCTCGACATCCTCAAGCGACTGAACCGCCCGTTCGCTCTCGCCCACCGTGACAAGATGCACCTCGCGGGCCCGCTCCAGGAACGGCTGGGCTGCGGCGACCGCGCGGGCCGCCTCGATGCTCTCCTTCCAGGCAATGACGATCCGCTCGAACGCACGTTCCTCGACGCCCATCCGGGGCACGACCATGACAGGACGGCCGCTCTGAAAGAGCGCGGCTTCGCATACGTCGCGCCAGCGGGCCTCGTCGAATCCGCTACCGGCGCCGATCACGGCGATGTCCGAAAGGCGGGCTGCATGCGCGACAGTCGGGGCGATGTCGCCGCTTTTGATCGAGACCTCGAGCTCGAGTGGCTGGTACCGAGCGGCAAGTGCGAGGATCGCCTGCTCCCTTTCCCGGCGCGCCTCGGCCACGAACTCTTGCTGGAGGTCCGCACTTTCTGCCCGGTCAGGAAAATCGACGCTCTGGGGCTCCCGCTGCAAAACCAGGGCGCGCACCTGCGCCTGGTGCATGCACCCGATACCGAAGGCGCAGCGCGCCAGGGGCTCCGCGATGCCGGTGCCGACGAGCGGAAGCAACACTCGCTTTATCGCCATGGGTTCTTCTCCTTTCGTAATTGGGTGCCTGCCCTCCCTTGGCCTCAGGATGCCGCCTGGCCCGCAAGAACATGGCGCTCGTGGATTGAGCCAATAGACCGCCGGCGCATGCGGCGCACATCGGCTGGCTCGTCTGCGCGCAAGATCACCCGCCGCGCCAACTCCTCGTCACGGATGACGTGAAGACACAATGCCTCGAAATCTCTTCCGTGCGCACTGATCTGCGTCAATGCCCGGCGCGCCGCCGCCGGCAGCCGCTCGCAATGGGCCATTTCACGATATTCCTGCAATGGACTGGCCGCGCGTCTTGACACATATCATTGCCGCCAGGCGGGCTGGATAGGAAGCTGGAGGCGTCTTCGCATTTTGCGTGGAATCTGGCGGTCGCTTGCCGCCCTCGGAGGAAGGACCGATGGCGCCTGTGCGCCTTGCCGGCGTCGATCCTTTACGACAACACCTCCATCGCGGTGGCGAAGATCCTCGGCGACGGAACCCGCAAGCGCACCCGGGCCTTCTCGGAGCTTCAGTCGCATTACCTGTTCGAAGACCGGTTCGGCCGCCCCGGCAAGGGCAATGACAAGGGCAATGACAAGGGCAACGTGGCGGGCGTGATCGGCTTCGGTCGACGTAACTACATGGTGCCGATGCCGCGCTTCGAGAGCTTCGAGGCGCTGAACTCCTGGCTCGAGAAACAGAGCCTCAAGCGTCAGGATGCGGTCCTGCGCGGGCACGGGGAGACGATCGGCGAGCGGCTCATGCGGGATCTCGATG
>PWLT01000058.1 GCA_003558415.1 Hyphomicrobiales bacterium | reverse complement strand
CCTGCCCGTGCTCAAGGAAACGCCCGCCGAGGCGCAGATCGTCAGCCACAGGCTGATGCTGCGCGCAGGGATGATCCGCCAGCAGACCGCCGGCATCTATTCCTGGCTGCCGCTGGGCTACCGCGTGCTGCGCCGCATCGAGCAGATCGTGCATGAGGAACAGGCGCGCGCGGGGCATATCCCGATGCTCATGCCCACGCTGCAACCCGCCGATCTGTGGCGCGAGAGCGGGCGCTATGACGATTACGGCGAGGAGATGCTGCGCATCACCGACCGTCACAAGCGCGACCTTCTCTATGGGCCGACCAACGAGGAGATGATCACCGACATCTTCCGCACCCATGTCGGCAGCTACCGCGAATTGCCGCTTACGCTCTATCACATCCAGTGGAAGTTCCGCGACGAGATCCGCCCGCGTTTCGGCGTCATGCGCGGGCGCGAGTTCTACATGAAGGACGGCTACAATTTCGACATCGACAAGGAGGCGGCCGTTCACGCCTATAACCGCCACATGGTCAGCTATCTGCGCACCTATGAGCGCATGGGGCTGCAGGCCATCCCGATGCGCGCCGATACCGGCCCCATCGGCGGCGATCTGAGCCATGAATTCCTGGTGCTGGCCGATACCGGCGAGTCGGAGGTGTTCTATGACGCCGCGATCACCGATCTGACATTCGGCGAGCGCGCCGTCGATTACGACAACCGCGAGGAATGCGCGGCGATCGTGCAGGAATGGACCACGCCCTATGCGCGCACCGACGAAACCCATGACGAGGCGGTGTTCAACGAGGTGCCGCAGGCGCGCCAACGCTCGCGCCGGGGCATCGAGGTGGGTCAGATCTTCTATTTCGGCACCAAGTATTCCGAGCCAATGGGCGCCACCGTGACCACCCCCGACGGCGCGCGCGTGCCGGTGCATATGGGCAGCCACGGCATCGGGGTGAGCCGGCTCGTGGGCGCCATCATCGAGGCCAGCCATGACGAGAACGGCATCATCTGGCCCGAGGGAGTGACGCCGTTCCATTGCGGCATCGTCAATCTGCGCCAGGGCGACAGCTCGACCGACGCGGCCTGCGAAGGGCTCTACAAGGCGCTCACCGCGGCCGGGCTCGAACCCCTCTATGACGATCGTGACGAGCGCGCGGGCGCCAAGTTCGCCACCATGGACCTGATCGGCCTGCCCTGGCGCATCACCGTGGGGCCGCGCGGGCTCAAGAACGGCGTGGTGGAGCTGACCTCCCGGCGCAGCGGCGAGAGCGAGGAGCTGACGCCCGAGGCCGCGGTGGAGCGGGTTGCGGCGATCTATGCGGGAAGCTGAGCGATGAGCGCCGCGACGGCTCGCAACTCCGGCCGCATCGGCCCCGGCGCGCGTCTTGACCCCGCCCGCATTTCCGCCCACGTTACGCCGAACTTCTGACCCCCGGACAGGCATGGCCACCCAGACCAGACCCTTCGCCCCCTTTGAATGGATGATCGCATGGCGCTATCTGCGCGCGCGCCGCGCCGAGGGCGGCGTGAGCGTCATGACATGGATCAGCCTGATCGGCATCACCCTGGCGGTCTTCGCGCTCATCGCGACGCTCTCGGTGCGCTCGGGCTTTCGCGCCGAGTTCGTCGACACCATCCTGGGCGCGAATGCCCATGCGACGCTCTACGCCTCGGTGCATGTCACCGAGACCGGCCAGACCACCCGCGCCATCGACGATTACGAGGAGATGGCCGCGCGCCTCGGCGCGGTTGACGGCGTCACCCGCGCCGCGCCGCAGATCCGCGGGCAGGTCATGGCCAGCCATGACGGGCAGAATGCCGGTGTGGAGGTGTTCGGACTTGCACTGTCGGATCTGGAGACCATCCCGCGCGTGGCCGGCGCGGAGGAGGCGCGCGGCGCGCTCGACCGATACGAGGAGGGCGTCGCCATCGGCTCGGGCGTGGCGCGCGAGTTGAACCTCGACGTGGGCGACAGGCTGCAGCTCATCTCTCCCGAGGGGGTGCAGACGGCCTTTGGTACCAGCCCGCGCGTCAACGCCTATGAGGTGGTCTACATCTTCACCGCCGGGCGCTACGATATCGACCGCACGCGCGTCTACATGCCATTCGAGGAGGCACAGAGTTATTTCAACCGCGAGGGCGTGGCCGACGAGATCGAGCTGATGGTCGTCGACCCCGAGCGCATCGACGCGCTGATCCCCGACCTGCTTCGCGCGGGCGGCGAGCGCGCGCTTGTCTGGACATGGCGCGACAGCGCGGGCGGGTTCCTGCGCGCGCTCGACGTGGAGGACAACGTGATGTTCGTCATCCTCTCGATCCTCGTTCTGATCGCGGCGATGAACATCATCTCGGGGCTGATCATGCTGGTCAAGAACAAGGGACGCGATATAGGCATCCTGCGCACCATGGGGCTGACCGAGGGCTCGGTGCTGCGCGTCTTCTTCATCTGTGGGGCATCCGTAGGCGTGATCGGAACCGCCTTCGGGGTGATCCTGGGCGTGCTGTTTGCCATCTATATCGACGAAGTGTTCTCGGTGGTGAATTACCTTGCCGGGGGCGGGGTATGGGACCCCTCGATCCGAGGCATCTATGCGCTGCCGGCGGAGTTGCGGCTCTATGACGTGCTGCGCGCGGTGGGGTTGTCGCTGGGCCTCTCGTTTATCGTCACAATCTTTCCCGCGCGCCGGGCGGCGCGCATGAACCCGGTCGAGGCGCTGCGCTATGAGTGAGTCCGTCCTGTCGCTCGACGGCATCACCAAGACCTACAATCGCGGGCGCCCCGGCGAGGTCGAGGTGCTGCGCGGCGTCACGATGGAGCTTGCGCGGGGCGAGGTGGCGGCGCTTGTTGCGCCCTCCGGGGCGGGGAAGTCCACGCTGCTGCATATCGCCGGGCTGCTCGATACGCCCGATGAAGGCCACGTCCATATCGAGGGCGTGGATTTCACCGGCGCCTCCGACACAAGGCGCACCCAGGCAAGGCGCCACTCGATCGGGTTCATCTATCAGTTCCATCACCTCCTGCCGGAGTTCTCGGCTCTGGAAAACGTGGTCCTGCCGCAGCTTGCCGCAGCCGTCCCGAAGGCAGACGCCGAGGCCCGCGCGCGCGATCTGCTGGAGCGCGTGGGCGTCGCGCCGCGCGCCGCGCACCGCCCGGCGGCGCTGTCGGGCGGCGAGCAGCAGCGCGTCGCATTCTGCCGCGCGCTGGCCAACCGCCCGCATCTCCTGCTTGCCGACGAACCGACCGGAAACCTCGACCCCGAGACTTCGGATCAGGTCTTCGCGGTGCTCATGCAGCTGGTGCGCGACACCGGACTCTCGGCGCTTATCGCCACCCATAACGTCGCGCTGGCCGAGCGGATGGACCGCGTGGTCCGGCTCGACAGCGGGCAGGTGGTAATCGCGCAGGAGGCGCCCGGAACCTGAGCCGGCCGCGCACGCGCCGGGGCGGGCACGACGGCGCTCTAGGCGCTGAACACGCTCTCCGGGTTGGCGCGAGTCGTCGCCGGTCTGCGCCCTGCCAGGCCGCTGCTGGTGATTGCGACGCTGGCCCGGATCGGGGCCTTCGCGGGTCGTGTCACGATCTACGGGCCGGTTCTCATGATGCGGCGCGGACGCCGGGCAGATCGATCCCGCGGCTCGTGCCGACCGGGCCTGGGCCATCGATGAGCGCGTCGGGCGCGGCGAGACGCGCGAGTGCGTCACGATCCGTGATGCGGATCGCGCGTGCGCCCTCCTTCGCAATACCCGCCGCCTCAAGGCTGCGCATGCTGCGTGAGAGGGTCTCTGGCGTCATGCCGAGGAAGCTGGCAAGGGTGCGCATCTCAACCGGCAGGATGAAGCGATCAGCGTCACCGCACAGCCGCGATTCGCGCAGCAGATAGGCCGCCAGGCGCTCCTGCGCGTTGCGCAGTTTGAGATTCTTGGTGTGGCGCACCACCTGCCTGATGCACCCTGAGAGCTCCTCGGCGACTGCCAGGGCGAAATCCGGGTCCTGTCGGACGATCGAGCGCAGCTGCTCACACGGCACGAGAACGACGCGTGCGCGCTCCAGCGTGCGTGCCGATACGAGATAGGGCGCGTCCCGTATGCAGGCGGCGAGGATGAAGCTGCCCGGCGGTTCGACCACCGCCGTGGTTGTCTCGCGCCCCCTGTGGCGCGTGTAGAGCAAGACCGCGCCATCGAGCACGATATGAAGAACGCGCGCCGGATCGCCCTGCCGGAGGAGGTCGAACCCGGGGGGAAAATCGCGCGCGAAAAAATCCTTCGCAAGCGTGTCGAAACTGTCGTCGCGCATGGTACGAAACAGCGGCAGGTCGCGGATCTCGGGGCGTTCGCTCGGGCGCATGGGCGGCTCGACAATGTTCTCTCATGATAGCAATATATTTTGCACATGTATTTGACAAATGTCTTGTGCTGCGCCTGGTCGCAGGCAGCGCGTTGGCACGGTCCCGCTCGCGCCGGGGCGGAAGCGGCGACGGGAAGGTGTTGATTTCCGCCGAGGGTTGATGTTTCGAGAGGGGGCCCTCGCGGGGACAGCAAGGGAGCGCGCAGTGGCGCGTGGGGATGAACAGCGAAGGGGATGCTCAATGGTGCTGACGATCGCGCGCGAGGGAGAGATCGCCCTGGTCACGGTGGACAACCCGCCGGTGAACGCGCTCTCGCGCGCGCTGCGCCAGGCGCTGTTCGACGCGGTCGAGCAACTCGACGCAGATCCGGGGGTGCGCGGCGTGGTGCTCGCCTGTTCCGGGCGCACCTTCATCGCCGGTGCCGATGTCTCGGAATTCGGCAAGCCGCCCGAGCCGCCGCACCTGCCGGATGTCGTCGCGCGGCTTGCCAGCGCCGCAAAGCCCTGGGTCGCGGCGATTCACGGCACCGCGCTGGGCGGCGGGGTCGAGATCGCGCTGGCCTGCCGCTTCCGTGTGGCCGCGCCCACGGCCGCGCTGGGCTTTCCCGAGGTCAATATCGGCACGGTGCCCGGCGCGGGGGGAAGCGCGATGCTGCCGCGGCTCGTGCCGGCGCAGGAGGCTGCGGCGATGATCACCTCCGGCAAGCCCGTGGGCGCCGCGCGCGCCCTTGAGATCGGCCTCGTGGATGCGGTGCTAGAGGGCGACCTGACAAGCGGCGCCACCGATTTCCTGCGCGATGCGCTGGCGCGCCCGCTGCCCGCGCCGATCCCCGAGCGCGCGCCCGTCACCCGCCCCGATGCGGAGTTCTGGTCCGCGCAGCACTCGGCGCTTGAGCGCCGCGCGCGCGGGCAGGTCGCGCCCCTCGCGGCGCTCGAATGCGTCCGCAAGGGGGTGGAGGCCGATTTCGACGCCGCCACGGCTTTCGCGCGCGAGCGGTTCCTGGCGTTGCGCGACTCGGAGCAGGCGCGCGCCCTGCGTCATATCTTCTTCGCCGAACGCGCCGCCCCGCGCCCGCCCGAGCTCAGGGGGGTCGAGGCACGCCCGCTTGATCGCGCCGGGGTCGTAGGTGGCGGCACGATGGGGGTCGGCATCGCCATGGCACTGCTCTCGGCCGGTCTGCCGGTCACCCTGATCGAGCGCGACGATGATGCCGCGCAGCGTGCCCGGGCGGCGGTGGCCGGACTTCTCGACGCCAGCGCCAGGAAGGGCCGGCTCACGAGCGCGGAACGCGACGCCCGGCTGAGCCGGCTGCACTGCACCACCGATCACGCCGCGCTGAGCGATGCCGATCTGGTCGTCGAGGCGGTGTTCGAGGAACTCGACGTCAAGCGCGAGGTCTTCGCGCGGCTCGACGCCGTCTGCCGCGCCGACGCGGTTCTGGCCACCAACACCTCCTATCTCGACCCCGAGGCGATCGCCGCGGCCACGGCCCGGCCCGAGCGGGTGCTGGGGCTGCATTTCTTCTCGCCTGCGCATGTGATGAAGCTGCTCGAGATCGTGCCGACCGAACAAACCGCGCCTGAGGTGCTGGCCACCGGTTTCGCGCTGGCGCGGCGGTTGGGCAAGGTGCCGGTGCGCGCGGGCATCTGCGAGGGGTTCATCGGCAACCGAATCCTCAAACTCTACCGCACCACCGCCGAGCGGCTCCTGCTCACCGGCCTGACCCCGGCGGAAATCGACGCCGCGCTTACGGGTTTCGGCTTCGCGATGGGCATCTTCGCCGTGCAGGACATGGCCGGGCTCGATATCGGCGCCGCCCAGCGCCGGGCCGCCCGCGCCAGGGGCGAGACACCCTTCGCCCCGGTGGCCGACCGGCTGGTCGAACTGGGTCGCATCGGCCGGAAGGCGGGCGCAGGCTGGTACGACTATCCCGATGGTGCGCGCGGGACGCCGCAGCCTTCGGATGTCGTCTCAGGGATCATCGCCGACGAGGCGGCAAAGGCCGGGCTTCCCCGGCTGCAGCCTGACCCGCAGGACCTGGCCGAGCATCTCCTCTTCCCGATGATCGACGAAGGCGCGCGCATCCTCGACGAGGGTATCGCCCGCCGCGCCGCCGATATCGATCTGGTCGAGCTGCATGGCTACGGGTTTCCGCGCTGGCGCGGCGGGCTGATGTATTACGCCGTCACCCGTGGCCTGCCCGAGATCGCGGCGAAACTGGAGACCATGCATGAGCAGGGCCTGGCACCGTCTCCCTCCGGCGCGCTGCGCCGCGCCGCCGAAAACGGCAGCTTTTCAACTTGATCCCCCGCCCGGAGCGGACCTTCCCCTGGGCTTCTTCTTCGTCAAAATATCCCCGCCGGAGGCTCCCGCCACGGCCGCGTGCGCCGCCGTGTGAACACTAGTTGCGCGGCCTCAACGATAGACCTGCCCCTCGCCGGGGAAGCTGCGCGCCTTCACCTCCTTGGCGTAATCCTCCACCGCCTGCCCGATCATTTCGCCGAGCTGGCCATAAACCTTGACGAATTTCGGCGGTTTGGGGTTCAGCCCCAGCATGTCCTCGAGCACCAGGATCTGCCCGTCGCACTCGGCGCTCGCCCCGATACCGATGGTGGGGATGGGCACCTGGCGGGTGATGCGCGCGGCGAGCGGCTCGACCATCCCCTCGAGCACCAGCGCGAAGGCGCCCGCCTCTGCCACTGCGCGCGCGTCGGCCTCATGCGCGGGCCAGCTGTCCTCCTCGCGGCCCTGGGTCTTGAACCCGCCCATGACATGGCTCGACTGGGGCGTGAGCCCGATATGGGCCATCACCGGGATGCCGCGCTCGGTCAGGAAGCGGATCGTCTCGGCCATGCGCGCGCCGCCCTCGAGCTTTACGGCGCCGCATTGCGTCTCCTTCATCACGCGTGCGGCGTTGCGGAAGGCCACGCCTGGGCTTTCCTCGTAGGAGCCGAACGGCATGTCCACCACGACGAGCGCACGGCGCGTGCCGCGCACCACCGCACGGCCATGCATGATCATCAGCTCGATCGACACGCCCACGGTCGATTCCATGCCATGCATGACCATGCCCAGACTGTCGCCCACGAGGATGAAATCCGCGTGCCGGTCCACGATCGCGGCTGTATGTGCATGGTAGGAGGTCAGCGACACGATCGGCTCGCCGCCCTTGCGCGCGGCGATCTGCGGCACGGTGATGCGGCGGACGGGTTTGGCGGGTTCGGTGCTCATTTCAACTCTCCCTCGGATGAGACGACGCGCTGGTCGATCAGCAGCACATCGCCGAAACGCGCCGCCAGCAGGATCACGACCGGGCGCGGCGGGCGGCCGCGCACGGGCTCCAGCGTCTGCGCGTCGCGGATGTCGAGCGCGCGCAGATCGGCGCGCGTCTCGCCCTTGATGATCGCGCGGATGCGGTCGCGCAGCTGCTCCACCGTCTCGCCCTCGCGCGCGCGGCGCTCGGCCTCGACAAGCGCGCGGTTGAGCACCGGCGCCGCCGCGCGGTCCTGCGGGCTCAGTCGCACATTGCGCGAGGACATCGCCAGCCCGTCACCCTCGCGCATGGTGGGCACGCCCGCGATCTCGATGTTGAAGTCCAGATCCTCGGTCATGCGGCGGATGATCTGCAGCTGCTGGTAATCCTTCTCGCCGAAATAGGCCCGGTCGGGGCGGATGATGTTGAACAGCTTCGCCACCACGGTCGTCACGCCGCGGAAATGGCCGGGCCGCAGCCGCCCCATCAGGATGCGCGAGAGCTTCTCGACCTCGACATGGGTCTGCGCGCCGGGGCGATAGATTTCCGCCACATCGGGGATGAATACGACATCCACCCCCGCCGCGCTGAGCATGCGCAGATCGCGCTCCTCGTCGCGCGGATAGCTGTCGAGATCCTCGCTCGGTCCGAACTGGGCAGGATTGACGAAGATCGAGACGACGACCTTGTCGCAGCCCGCGCGCGCGCGGCGCACAAGCTCCATATGCCCCTCATGCAGATAGCCCATCGTGGGGACGAGACCCACGAAACTGCCCGCGGCGCGAAAGCTGCGAACGGCGGCGCGGATTTCCTCGCGGGTGCGGCAAACACGCATTCCGCCCAGTCCCCCCTTTCGGTGACGCGGCTTCGCCGCCTCAACGGCTGCTTAACCGCGCCCGGCGGCAGAGACAAGCCACCCGGTTCCGCCAGCGGGCGGGCATTCCGTTCGGCGAAAGCGGGCTTGCTGCGCAGCCGGGGCGGGAATGCGGACCACACCTGCAGGTGCCGAAGGGCGCGAGGCGCCGGTTCTCACCCCTGCCCGTCGAGCAGCCCGACCAGCGTGTGTGTCAGCGCTTCGGG
>PWLT01000292.1 GCA_003558415.1 Hyphomicrobiales bacterium | reverse complement strand
TCTTCCCCATGGCGGAATCCCGCGACGACCCGCATCTGCACTGGATCGACCCGGAACGGCGCGGGATCCTGCCGCTCGATGGGTTTCACATCTCGCGCTCGTTGCGCCGGCAGCTGCGGCGCGCGCATTTTGCGATCACCGTGGATCGGGATTTCGCCGGGGTGCTCGAGGGCTGCGCCGAACGTCCGCAGACCTGGATCAACGCGCCCATCCGCGACCTCATGCTGGCGCTGCATAGCGACGGCCATGCCCATTCTCTGGAGGTCTGGGAGGGCAAGGCGCTCGTTGGCGGGGTGTATGGCGTCACGCTCGGCGGCGCGTTCTTCGGCGAGAGCATGTTCTCACGCCGGCGCGACGCCTCGAAAATCGCGCTGGCCTATCTCGTCGACCGGCTCCGCGCCGGGGGCTTCGTGCTCTTCGATACGCAGTTCCTGACCAGCCATCTGCAATCGCTGGGCGGGGTCGAGATCAGCCGCGGCGATTATCACGCCCTTCTGGCGCGCGCGCTGCGCCGCGAGGCCGATTTCGAGCGCCCGGGCGCCCCGCCCTCGCCTCAGGAACTCCTGCAGCGCAACACCCAGATATCGTAGCGGGCATGATCGAGCGCGCTGAGCGCCGGGCTGGAGGCGATCATCCAGCCCTCGAAGACCGGATCGGGCTGGCGCGCGTCACGGATGGTAAGCGCGGCATAGGCTTCGGCATCCGGTTCATCGCTCGGGTAGCGGCATTCGCGCAAGGTGATGGTGAGGTGGCCGAAATTCTCGCTCTCGCCGACCTGCAACTCGATGTCGTGGGCCTCGCCCGCCATTTTGTCGAGACCGCGCAGCACCGCCCCCGAGCCGGAGGATATGCTGCGCTCCTGGGCGCTCAGGGGCATGGACAGGGCCGCGATGAGTGCAATTGCCGCAAGAATCATCCCCTTCATGGCAGGTCCCCCGTGGGCTGGGGGCTTTCCTCGCCCCCGGTGACAAAACGCAGCAGAAGCGTGACCAGGCTTACCGCGCTTTGCGTGTCCAGGATCGCCGCCCCCGGTTCGAGGTCATGGGGCGAGCCTCCGGGGATGATCTCGATGAAGGTGCCCCCCAGCAGCCCCTCCGTGGCGACCGAGACGGCGCTGTCCTCGGGAACCATCAGCCCCTCGCGCATGGTCAGCCGCAGATCGGCGCGGAAGGTCTGCGGGTTGAGCTCCATCGCCGTGACGGTGCCGACCTTGACGCCGCCGAGGCGCACATCGGTTCCCACCGTCACCCCCTCGGCGCTGCGGAAGGAGGCGGTCAGATCATAGCCGCCGCGCTGCGCGGTGAAGCCTGTCGCCTGTCCGACATAGACCAGAAAGCCGATCGCCACAGCCAGCACCAGCGCGCCAAGTACCGCGTCCGCCTTGTCCTGCGTCATCTCAGCACTGCTCCGGCATCGGGCTCACTCGGGGCGCCACGCCTCATAGTCGCGGCGTTCCTCGGGCACGGGGCGGCGGATCGATCCCGGCGGGGCATAGGCCAGCGGCGTGCCGGTCAGGTTCTCGATATGGGGCTTCTCCCAGGGCTTGTGCCGCATCGGCGTCTCGGTGGGCGGGTCGTTCCAGGTGTGGTGGAGCCAGCCATGCCAGTCGGGCGAGACACGGCTCGCCTCGATCTCGCCATTGTAGATCACCCAGCGCTTCTTGCCGTCGCGGGTCTGGTAGAAGCGGTTGCCCTGATCGTCCTCGCCCACCTTGACGCCCTTGCGCCAGGTGAAGAGCTGCGTGCCCAGTGTCTGGTCGTTCCACCAGGTCAGAAGCCTCAGGACGAACTGCATGATGCGCGACATCGAACCCTCCGCGATCCTTCGCCCTTCCTATGACGCAAGCCGGCGGCGAGGTCCAGAGCGAAGCGCCGCACCACCGGCGCGGCGCGGGTTGCGCGCCCGCCGGTGCGCTGTCAGCTCGCCGATACGGGTTCTTCGCGGCGATCGGAATAGATCAGGAGCGGCTTGGCCCCGGCGGTGATCGCCTCCTCGTTGACCACGACCTCCTGCACGCCATCAAGGCCGGGAAGCTCGTACATGGTGTCGAGCAGGATCTCTTCCATGATCGAGCGCAGCCCGCGCGCGCCGGTCTTGCGCGCGATGGCGCGCCGGGCGATGGCGCGCAGCGCCTCCTCGGTGAAGGAGAGCTCGGCGCCCTCGATCTCGAAAAGCCGCTGATACTGCTTGACCAGCGCGTTCTTGGGCTGCGACAGGATCGTGACCAGCGCATCCTCGTCCAGATCGGTCAGCGTGGCCACGACGGGCAGGCGCCCGACGAATTCCGGGATCAGGCCGAACTTGAGCAGGTCCTCGGGCTCGAGCGACTTGAGCGTCTCGCCGATGCCGCGATCGGCCTCGTCCTTGACATCGGCACCAAAGCCGATGGCCGAGCCCTTGCCGCGCTGGGCGATGATCTTGTCGAGCCCCGCGAAGGCGCCGCCGCAGATGAACAGGATGTTGGTCGTGTCCACCTGCAGGAATTCCTGCTGCGGATGCTTGCGCCCGCCCTGCGGCGGCACCGAGGCCACGGTGCCCTCCATCAGCTTGAGCAGCGCCTGCTGCACCCCCTCGCCCGAGACATCGCGGGTGATCGAGGGGTTGTCGGATTTACGCGTGATCTTGTCGACCTCGTCGATATAGACGATGCCGCGCTGGGCTCGCTCGACATTGTATTCGCTCGACTGCAGCAGCTTGAGGATGATGTTCTCGACATCCTCGCCCACATAACCGGCTTCGGTCAGCGTGGTGGCATCCGCCATCGTGAAGGGCACATCAAGGATGCGCGCCAGCGTCTGCGCCAGCAACGTCTTGCCGCAGCCGGTGGGGCCGATCAGCAGGATGTTGGACTTCGACAGCTCGATCTCGCTGGCCTTGGCGGCGTGGTTGAGCCGCTTGTAATGGTTGTGCACCGCGACCGAGAGCACGCGCTTGGCATGTTCCTGTCCGATCACGTAGTCATCGAGCACCTTGCAGATGTCCTGCGGCGTGGGCACGCCGTCGGTCGCCTTCAGGCCCGAGGACTTGGTTTCCTCGCGGATGATGTCCATGCAAAGCTCGACGCATTCGTCGCAGATGAACACGGTCGGCCCCGCGATCAGTTTGCGCACCTCGTGCTGGCTCTTTCCACAGAACGAGCAGTAGAGCGTGTTCTTGCTGTCGCTGCCGGAGTTGTTCTTCATAGCTACCTCTGCGGCCTTGGTCCGTACTGTGCCGTGGCGTCGACGGCTGCGTATCCGCCCTTAGAGACTAGGGCAGCGACACCAGCTTAACAATCGCAAATCGCCGCCGTTCACATGGCCGCGACACAAGCGCATCACTTGGTGGCGCCCTCTTCCGCTGCCGCGCGGCTCGCGACGATGTCGTCGACGATGCCCCATTCCTTGGCCTTCTCGGCGGTCATGAAGTTGTCGCGCTCCAGCGCCTCCTCGACCACCTTGAGGTCCTGCCCGGTGTGGTGGACATAGATGCGGTTGAGCCTGTCCTTGAGTTCCAGAATCTCCCTGGCGTGAATCGAGATGTCGCTCGCCTGGCCCTGGAAACCGCCCGAGGGCTGGTGCACCATCACGCGCGAATTGGGCAGTGAAAAGCGCATCCCCTTCTCGCCCGCCGCCAGCAGCAGCGACCCCATCGAGGCGGCCTGCCCTACCACGAGCGTGGAAACCTTGGGCTTGATGTACTGCATCGTGTCGTAGATCGACAGCCCCGAGGACACCACGCCGCCGGGCGAGTTGATGTACATCGAGATTTCCTTGGACGGATTCTCCGACTCCAGGTGCAGCAGCTGCGCCACGATCAGGCTCGACATGCCGTCATGCACCGGCCCCGAAAGGAAGATGATGCGCTCCTTGAGCAGCCGCGAGAAGATGTCATAGGCGCGTTCGCCGCGGCTGGTCTGCTCGACCACCATCGGGACGAGCGTGTTCATGTAGGTGTCGAGCGGGTCTTTCATCTGCTGCCTGTCTGCTCCTGCGCCGTTTTCGTATATCCGTGAAACGCTGCCAGAGTCTTAGTGCCGTGCACGCCCCCTCGCAAGGGCTGCGCCCGACATTCGTCGCGATGCATGTGGGATGCAGGGGCCAGCGGAGCGGGTTACCCGAGCGCCGAATCCACCCGCGCCCTCTGCTCCGCGACGTCGATCTCTATCTCGGAGAGCACCTCGAGTTCGCGGTCGTCCCAAACATCGCGGTCGGAATGCGCTGCGGCCCATTCGGCCAGATTCCGGTCGCGCGCCTGCAACAGCGCCACGATCTGCGGGCGGAAGAGCCGCAGCATCGCCGTGATCCAGCGGTTTGTGGGCCATGACGGATAGGCGTGATCGATCTCGAAACGGTCGATCATCTCGGTCACCGCCCCGGCGGGGTACCAGGTCTCCCCCGTCACCCACCGGTTGGTGGTGAACAGCCGCAGGGGAAAGCCCTTCTTGTCCATCGAGATGGCCACGATATGCGAGAGCGCCTTGTCTCCCTTGGGCCAGTCGCGCCCATGCGCCTCGGGAACCGGCGCCATCCCCTCGGGCATGCCCTTGGCGCGCAGGAAGGTGTGGAAATGGCCGTGCTCGGCCTCGCGGTGGGCGTGATAGTAGTATTGCGAATGGCTGTCGCGGTCGTAGACATCGCCCTTGGGGTAATGGTTGAGCTTGACGAACTGCCCCTGCCCCTTGAGCACCTCGCCCACGACATTGAGCCCGCCGCGGCGCAGCACGCGGTGGCATTCGGCGATCTCCTCGCCGGCCGCGCGCATCCGCTCCAGCCGCTCGCGCGTGAGCCCCGAGAGATCGGGTTTTGCCGCGCTCCGCATGAGTTCCGCATCCTTCATGCCCTTGCCTCCCTGTGGCGCCAGCGCAGTATCCACGGCCCCGCGAGCCACGCCGCCCCGGCGAGCAGCATCACGGAGCCGACCTGCCAGACCAGCACCATCATTCCCAGATCCTCGTCATGGAACAACCGCAACCCGAAGGCGCCCAGCCCCGCCGCCGCGAGCGCCCCCATCAGTGCCGTGCGCCCCGGACGCAGCGGCGCGCCCCGGCGCAGCATCCACAGCATGAACAATGCCGGCACCGACCCGATCAGCGAGATGTAGAGCAGGCATTCGGCATCCTGCGTCAGGCGCAACGCCTCGGTGCCCAGCCGCCGCCAGTCGGCAAGGCACCCGGCGCCGAGCGTGGCGAGCCACATCACGGCGGGAACTACCGGGAGCAACCGCCAGCGCGGCGACATGCCGGGCACCACCATCGCGAAGGCCGCCACCGCCGCGCTCAACGCCGTGAGCAGCGCCAGCCCCTGCTCGGCGAGGTAGCGCGGATCGGCCAGTCGCTCGACCAGATCGGGGCGCGGCGACATGATCAGCACCACCATCACCATGAAGGGGATCGCGATAAGGAGCCATGCCGCCAGCCGCCGCGACGGCGAGGCGATCGGGCGCACCGGTTCGGCGCTCCGGGCGAGTTGCCTGATCAGTTTCTCGGTCTGCATCTCAACCCTTCCTCAACAGGCGCTGGCGCAACCGCCGGGTCGCCCGGTGAACCGAGACCTTGAGCGCGGCGATGCTCACACCGCTGCGCTCGGATGCCTCCTTCAGGCTCAACTCTTCGACCCGCAGCATGCGGAACGCCTCCTTCTGCGCCGGCGTGAGGACCTCCATGGCCCGCTCGATGCTCATCGCGGTGATCACGTCTTCTGAGGAGTTGTTCGCCTCATCCAGTGAAAAGGTTTCGCTCACCTCGCCATAGCGGCGCATTGCCTCATTGCGGCGGCCGTAGCGGCGGCCGTGATCGGCGATCCGGTTGCGCGCGATCGCGGCAAGCCAGGGCATGAAGGGGCGCGCGGGATCGTAGCTTGCCCGCGCGGAATGGACCGAGATCAGCACCTCCTGCACGAGATCCTCCAGATCATCATTGCCCAGCCACGGGGCCCGGCGGCGCACATAGTTCCGGACCGGCCCTGAGAGCGCGCAGAGCAAGGCCTCATAGGCCCTGGAATCACCGCCTTGCGCGGCGGCCATGAGCTGTCCCAGCGCGTCCTCGGCCTTGGGGGCTTCCTCGTCGCCCTCGCAGGGCGAGCGGACCGGTCCGGGCATCATGTTCCCTCCCTCGCCTTGCAGTCTGCGTCAGCGACACGGCCGATTCAATCGCCCTTCTCGGCCATCTCGGAACCTGTCGAACCGCGAGGGGGCGAAAAATTCGGCCGCAATGCGCTGTAACCTTCCCGGCCGAGGTCACGAAATAACATGCAGGTGAGACGCAGGAATACGTCTCGACCCGAAGGGAGCCCGGCGCTGCCGGAACTCCGCACCAGACCGCGACAAGGAACCGACAGGGAGACTCGGACATGCGATCGATCAGAAAGACACTCTGGACCACAACGGTAATTCCGCTCGGCCTGGGGGTCGGGGCATTGGCGCTGGGCGTGAGCGGGCTCGTCCCCGCGGGCGAGCGGATCGGAACGCTTGGCGCGGCCGAGGCCAGTGGCGACAACCCCTGCGCGGCGGAAAACCCCTGCGCGGCCGACAATCCATGTGCGGCGGCCTGTGATCCCTGCGCCCCGGATGCGTGCGACCCTTGTGCGCCCGCGGCGTGTGACCCCTGTGCCCCCGCGGGCTGCGGTCCCTGCGACCCGTGCGGTCCCTGCGCGGCCGCAGCCGGTGTGGGCACCGAATGCTACATCCCGCGCATTCAGGAGGCAGCTGCCGAGAACCCCTGCGCGGTCTGCGACCCCTGCGCTCCGGCCTGCGACCCCTGCGCCCCGGCCTGCGATCCCTGTGCCGCGGACAACCCGTGCGCGGCCGAGAACCAGTGCGCCGCCGCCTGCGATCCCTGCGCGGCCGCATGCGACCCCTGTGCGCCGGCCAATCCCTGCGCCGTGGAAGACCCCTGCGCGCCCTGCGCGGCATGTGACCCCTGCGCGGCCTGCGGCCCCTGCGCTGCCGCCTGCGCCCCCGAGGTGACCGATGAAGAGGCCCGCGCGGCCTATGACTGCATCATCGAGAACCTGCGCGGCGCACAGCTCGACACCTCATGGGCCGACAGCGACCTCGACGGGGCGATGGATTTCCTCGACTGGGAGAATGTGGCCAACGCCCCCTACCCCTCGGCCACGCATGGCAACCGGCTGGCGACCAACCACGCCAATCCGCTCGCGCTGAGCCAGTACGAGATGTACGAGGAGATCGAAGCCGTGCCCGCGGGCGGCATCATCGCCAAACCCACCTTCACCGTGAACCCGCATGGCGAGGCCGAGCTGGGGCCGCTCTTCCTGATGGAAAAGGCCGAGGCCGGAGCCTTCCCCGACAGCAACGACTGGATCTACAGCACCGTCAATCCCGATGGCTCGCTCATGGGCCGAACGGGTGGCATGAATTCCGACATGATGCAGTCCTGCGCAGGCTGTCACATGGCGATGGGCGGTGAGTGGGACGATCTGATCTTCCTGCCCGACGAATACAGGCGCTGAACCACTCACGAATCACGAAAGTAGGCCGGCGCGGGTACTCCGCGCCGGCCTTCCTTCATTGGCTTCTGCGTCCCACGAAGCGCTCGTGCTCAACCGTCCGCGCAATGCGCGCCGCCCGGCTCCTGCCCCGAGCCCAGCGCCACGGGGGGCGGCACTTCGAACGGGTCGATGGGGTCGGCCCTCAGCGCATCGAGCGCGATGACCGCCGCGATGACGGCCAGGGCCAGAAGCCCGGTCACGGTACGCCCCGGCGTGGCGGGGATCGGCTGTCTTTCGGTTTGTGTCATACTGGTGCTCCCTGCACCGTGGCACCGGTCGGTCGCAACAGAAGCGGGCGCAGCCGCAGCCCCAGGCCCGAGCCCGCGAAGGCCGCCGCGAACCAGACCCAGCCATGCAGGCTGCCGGTCGAAATGCCGCTGAAGAAGGCCCCGACATTGCAGCCAAAGGCGATGCGCGCGCTGTAGCCCAGCACGAGGCCGGCCACCAGCACCATTGCCCAGCCCGGCACCCGCAGCGCCGCAACCTGTGCGCCGGGATCGCGCCGCCAGCGCATGGCCAGAAACGCCCCCACGATAAGCCCGATATTGGTCAGCGAGGTATAGTCGGTCAGAATGCTGGCCGAAAGACGCTCGGCATTGGCCGGGACGGCCCAATAGGCAGTCGCGGCCAGATCGGCGCCGCCCGCCTCGGCCACCTTCGCGCCCCACAGCCCAAGGCCATAAACGATGCCCCAGGGCCGGCCCGAAACGATCAGCGTGAGCACCGCAAGCCCCGCCAGCAGCGCCGCGGCCACCCATAGCCGCGAGGACGGCATCCGCCGCCCCGGCGCGGCGCGCAGGCTGACAAGCGCCGCGATGCCGGCCAGGCCCGCGAAGGTCAGCACGAGCCCGCCATTGGCCCCGGCAATGCCCTGCAGCGAGAGCACCGGCAGCGACCCCAGGGATGTCCACCAATCCAGATGCAGCGTCCCCGCGAAGCTGCCGGCGATGAAACCCACCAGCGCGATCAGCCCGATCAGGTTGCCGCTGCCGGCATTGACCAGCACGCCCGAGCCGCAGCCCATCACCACCTGCATGGCCATGCCGAAGACGAAAGCCCCCAGGATCATGCCGATCCCGATTGGGGCATGCGCCCCGACAAGCTCGCCGGGTGCCGCCGCCATGAGCGGGAAGGCCAGAGCCGCCGTCACCCCGATGGCAAGCAACTGCGCGTTGAGCCCGCGCCCGTCACGTTCGGTCACGATGGCGCGCCACGGTCCGGTGAAG
>PWLT01000476.1 GCA_003558415.1 Hyphomicrobiales bacterium | reverse complement strand
TGATGGGCGGCGTGATCGCGGCGTCGTTTCTGGCCTTCATCAACGCGCGGATCATCTATGTGCCCGACAAGATCGCCGCCGCGCGTGTCTGGGTGCCGGTGCTCATCGGGATCATGGCCGGCACCTTCGCGGTCTACCTCTCCATCAAGGGGCTGGAGCGAATCGTCAGCGTCGATCTGGGCACCGCGATGCTGATCGGGATCGGCGTGGCCGTGGTGATCACGCTGTTGATGCGCCCGGTGATCCGGCGTCAGTCACAGGGGCTGGAGAACCGCAACAAGTCGCTCAAGGTGCTCTTCTCGATCCCGCTGGTGCTTTCGGCGGGGCTGTTGTCCTTCGCGCACGGGGCCAATGACGTGGCCAATGCCGTGGGGCCGGTCGCCGCGATCGTACAGGCCGTGGGCGACGGCGCGGCCACCGACGAGGCGGTGACCATCCCGCTATGGGTGATGATGATCGGCGCCTTCGGCCTGTCGGTCGGGCTGATCCTGTTCGGGCCCAAGCTCATCCGCATGGTCGGCGACGAGATCACCAAGCTCAACGCCATGCGCGCCTGGTGCGTGGCGCTGGCCGCCGCGATCACGGTGATCATCGCCTCATGGCTGGGCCTGCCTGTCAGCTCCACCCATATCGCCATCGGCGGCATCTTTGGCGTGGGCTTTTTCCGCGAGTGGTACGCGGAAAACGTGCTGCGCAAGGAACGCAATGGCGGCAAGCTGCCGCTGGAGGAACGCACGCGGCGCAAGCTGGTGCGGCGCTCGCATTTCCTGACCATCCTCGCCGCTTGGGTGATCACCGTTCCCGCGGCGGCGGCGCTGTCGGCCGGGGTGTTCCTGGCGCTGAACCTGATTACGCTGTAAGCGCCGCGAGACGTCGGGCCTCTACTCAGACCACGACCTCCATCGCCTCCTGCGCGCCCACGCCGAAAACGCGCTTGTAGCGCTCGACCTCCTCCTTCGGGCCCATCGCCTTCTTGGGGTTGTCCGACAGCTTGACGGTCGAGCGCCCCTCCGCCGCCGAGGCCTTGCACACCAGGCTGAATGGCGCCAGCCGGTCGCCGGGCACCAGCCCGCGGAAATCGTTGGTCAGCAGCGTGCCCCAGCCGAAGCTGACCTTCACCCGCCCGACAAAGCGGTGATAAAGCTCCTCGATGCGCTCCACATCCAGCCCGTCGGAGAAGATGATCAGCTTCTCTCGCGGGTCCTCGCCGCGCTCCTTCCACCAGCGAATCGCGATCTCCGCCCCCTTCGCCGGATCGCCCGAATCGACGCGGATGCCGGTCCAGCCCGCCAGCCAGTCGGGCGCGTTGGCCAGAAAGGATTCGGTGCCGAATGTGTCGGGCAGGATGATGCGCAGATTGCCGCTGTGTTCCTCGTGCCAGTCGGAGAGCACCTTGTAGGGGGCGTCGGCCAGCTCCTCGTCGGTATCGGCGAGCGCGGCATAGACCATGGGCAATTCATGCGCGTTGGTGCCGATCGCCTCGACCTCGCGGCGCTTGGCGATCAGGCAGTTGGAGGTGCCCACGAATTTCTCGCCCAACCCTTCGATGAGCGCCTGCACGCACCAGTCCTGCCACATGAAGGAATGACGCCGCCGCGTGCCGAAATCGGCAAGCTTGAGCTCATCGAGCGCGCGCAGGCGCTCGACCTTTTCCCACACGCGCGTCATGGCGCGGGCATAGAGCACCTGAAGCTCGAAGCGCCCCATCCCATTGAGCACGGCGCGCGAACGCAGCTCCATCAGCACGGCAAGCGCGGGAATCTCCCACAGCATCACCTCGGGCCAGCGCCCCTCGAAGGTCAGCTCGTACTGATCGCCGCGGCGTTCCAGATGATAGGGCGGCAGGCGCAGCTGCTCGAACCACTCCATGAAATCGGGGCGGAACATCTGCCGCTTGCCGTAGAACGTGTTGCCGCGCAGAAAGGTCGACTCACCGCGCGAGAGCGACAGCGAGCGGATATGGTCGAGCTGTTCGCGCAGCTCTCCCTCGTCGACCAGTTGGGCCAGCGGCACCGATGTCGTGCGGTTGATCAGGCTGAAGGTGACATTGGTGTCGGGCTTGTTGCGAAACACCGACTGACACATCAGCAGCTTGTAGAAATCGGTATCGATGAGCGACCGCACGATCGGGTCGATCTTCCATTTGTGATTGTAGACGCGCGTTGCGATATCGACCAAGTGCCTGCCCTCTCCTTGCCGCTCGCCGAACGGCTCAATCCGCGAGCGCGACGCCCGCGTCGCGCATCGCCGCCCGCGCGGCGGCGAGGGAGCCGTCAAGGTCTATGCCCCGGCACAGCGACTCGCGCAAGGTGACCGCAAAGCCCAGCTTGGCTGCGTCGCGCGCCGAGAACTGCACGCAGAAATCGGTCGCCAGACCCACCATCGTGAGCCGCTCCACCCCCAGCGTGCGCAGATATCCCTCCAGCCCCGTGGGCGTGCTGTGGTCATTCTCGAAAAAGGCCGAATAGCTGTCGATGGCGCGGCGGTGCCCCTTGCGGATGATCAGATGCGCGGGATCGGTGTGCAGATCGGGGTGGAACGCGGCGCCGTGGCTGCCCTGCACGCAATGATCGGGCCAGAGCACCTGCGTGCCATAGGGCATCTCGACCGTCTCGAAGGGGGACTTGCCGGGGTGTTCGCTGGCAAAGGAGGAATGGCGCGGGGGGTGCCAGTCCTGGGTGAGCACCACCACCGCGAACTCCTCCATCAGCGCGTTGATGCCCGCAACGATTGCGTCGCCATCCTCCACGGCAAGCGCGCCGCCGGGGCAGAAATCGTTCTGAACGTCGATCACGATGAGGGCGTCGTCGGTCGCTTGCATGGCCACCTCCAGTGCTTGCAACGCCTCCCTGCCTAGGACCTGGGCGGGGGCGCGTCAACGTCGCGCCGCACGCCGTCGGGCGAATGGACAGCGCCCGCGCCTTGCAGTAGGCTCACCGCCGATATCCCTGTATTGGAGGATTGCCCGATGGCCCTGCCGATTGCCCCCATTGCCGCCGTGGCGCTGCGCTATGGCGCGGTGGCGCTGGCGGCCTATGCGCTCACCCGCCGCGCGGGCACCGGGCGCACCGATCAGCGCGCCGAGGACGCGATGGACGATCTCGCCGAAGGGTTCACCGCGCATCGCCCCGCCGACCGCGACCAGGTCAACGCCGCCGGCCGGCTGCGCCGGGTGATCCGGCTGGGCCATGGCGGGCCGGGGATCGAGATCGACGCGGTGACGCTGACGCGCATCCGCCTGCGCCGGGTCTGAGCGAGGATGCGCCTTTACCAGAACGCCAATTCGCCCTTCGCGCGCAAGGTGCTCGCGGTGCTCCACGAAACCGGCCAGACCGGCGATGTCGAGCTTGTCCAGGCCACGGGCACGGCGATCGACCCCGGCACGATCCCGATTGCGCACAACCCGCTGGGCAAGATCCCCGCGCTCGAACGCCCCGGCGGCGCCACGCTCTATGACAGCCGGGTGATCTGCCGTTTTCTCGACGACCGCAAGGGCGCGCGGCTCTACCCGAGCGGCGCCCGGCAATGGGAGACGCTCACCCTCGAGGCCACGGGCGACGGCATCATGGAGGCGGCGATCCTGATCGTCTATGAAACCCGGCTGCGCCCCGAGGCGCATGTCCTCCCCGAGATCATCGAGGCGCAATGGGCCAAGATCGCGCGCACCCTCGACGCGCTCGAGGCGCGCTGGCTGAGCCATCTCGCGGGGCCGCTCGATATCGGCCAGATCGCGGTGGGCTGCGCGCTGGGCTATCTCGACTTCCGCCACCCGGCGCGCGAATGGCGCCGCGGCCGCGACGGCCTGGCCACATGGGAGGGACGATTCCGCGCCCGTCCCTGCATGGCCGCCACCGCCCCGCCCGATTCCTGAACCCTCCGGTCCCGATCCCGCCAGGCAAGTCGGCGCAGCGCGGCATCCCTGCGACAGCCGCGCTTCTGCGTCACATTGGCTCCAATTGGTGGCTGGACGGGCCTGCACAACGGGGCTAAAACGCGCCGAAAAGGGCCGCGTTCCGACGCGGCCGGTTCGCATTCGTGGCCCGCGTTGTGGCCAAACGAGGGAGAAGGATCGTGTCCCAAGCTGAAGACCATCCCGGCAGCCGCCGCGATTTTCTGTACTATGCCACCGCCGGGGCGGGTGCCGTTACTGCCGGCGCCGCGATCTGGCCGCTGATCGACCAGATGAACCCGAGCGCCGACGTGCAGGCACTCTCGCAGATCTTCGTCGATATCAGCGGTGTGGAGGTCGGAAGCCAGCTTACGGTGAACTTCCTCGGCAAGCCGGTGTTCATCCGCCGCCGCACCCCCGAAGAGATCGAAGCCGCGCGTGCGGTGGAGCTGGGCGATCTGATGGACAGGGACTCGCAGAACCCCAACCGCCCCGGCACTGACGCGCTCGACCAGAACCGCACCCTCGACGAGGGCGGCGAATGGCTGGTGATGATCGGCGTGTGCACACATCTGGGCTGTGTGCCGCTGGGCGATGGCGCGGGCGATTTCGACGCATGGTTCTGCCCCTGTCACGGGTCGCATTACGACACGGCGGGGCGGATCCGGCGCGGCCCCGCGCCCGAGAACATGTGGATTCCCGTGGCGGAATTCGTTGACGAATCGACGATCAGGCTCGGCTAAGGGAGGCAAGCATGTCCGGAATTCCCCACGATCACTACGAGCCGAAGTCGAACGGGGCGAAGTGGCTGCACCGCCGCCTCCCCATCGTCTCGCTGATCTATGATACGCTCATGATCCCGACGCCCAAGAACCTCAACTGGATGTGGATCTGGGGCGTCGTACTGGTGTTCTGCCTGGTGTTGCAGATCGTCACCGGCGTGGTGCTGGCGATGCATTACACCGCCGATGTCGATCTGGCCTTTGCCAGCGTCGAGCACATCATGCGCAACGTCAACAGCGGCCACATGATGCGCTACATCCACCAGAACGGCGCGATGCTGTTCTTCTTCGCGGTGTATCTGCACATCTTCCGCGGCCTCTATTACGGCTCCTACAAGGCCCCGCGCGAGGTCACCTGGATCATCGGGATGCTCATCTACATCCTGATGATGGCGACCGCCTTCATGGGCTATGTCCTGCCCTGGGGTCAGATGTCGTTCTGGGGCGCCACGGTGATCACGGGGCTGTTCGGCGCGATCCCCGGCATCGGTGACATGCTGCAGGCCTGGCTGCTGGGCGGACCGGCGGTGGACAACCCGACGCTGACGCGCTTCTTCTCGCTGCACTACCTGCTGCCCTTCGCGATCCTGGGTCTCGTGCTGGTCCATATCTGGGCCTTCCACACAACCGGCAACAACAACCCCACCGGGGTCGAGGTGCGCCGCAACTCCAGGGAAGAGGCGGAGAAGGACACCCTGCCCTTCTGGCCCTATTTCGTCATCAAGGACCTCTTCGCGCTGGTCGTGGTGCTGCTGATCTTCTGGATCGTCGTGGCCTTCATGCCGAACTTCCTGGGCCATACCGACAACTATATCGAGGCCGATCCCCTGGTGACCCCGGCCGAGATCGTGCCGGAGTGGTACTTCCTGCCCTTCTACGCGATCCTGCGAGCCTTCACCTCGGATGTGTGGGTGGTGATCGCGGCGAACTGGGTCACCTTCGGGCTCATTGATGCGACCTTCTTCGGCGTGCTGGCGATGTTCGGCGCCATCTTCGTGATGGTTCTGGTGCCCTGGCTCGACACCTCGCGGGTGCGCTCGGGCCGCTACCGGCCGATGTTCAAGTGGTGGTTCTGGCTGTTCATCGTGAACTTCGTGGTGCTCACCTGGGCGGGCGCGATGCCGGCCGAGGGCATATATACCACCATCGCGCTGATCGGCACCGCCTACTGGTTCGCCTATTTCCTGGTGATCCTGCCGCTTCTGGGCGTGTTCGAGAAACCACTGCCCGAACCGGACACGATCGAGGAGGACTTCAAGGCGACAGTGAAGAAAACCTCCGGCAACGGCGACCAGGGTCTCAAGCCCGAGCCGGTTCCGTCGGAATGAAGGCCGAGAGGGAAAGGAAGACAGACATGAAACTCAAGCAACTCATGCTCTCGGCAGCGGCGGCCATGGCTCTGGTGGCGGTGCCCGCGAGCGAGGCGGAGGCCGCCAAGGTCGGAGGCGAGGTCACCAATTTCGACTTCTCCTTCCAGGGTCCTTTCGGCACCTATGACCGCAACCAGCTCCAGCGCGGGCTTCAGGTCTATCGCGAGGCCTGCGCGGCGTGCCACGGGCTCGAATATGTGGCCTTCCGCACGCTTTCGGATCCCGACGGACCGGAGCTGCCCGAGGACCAGATGCGCGCGCTGGCCGAGCAATACGAGGTCTGGGACCCGGAGCTGCGCGAGTATCGCACCGCCGAGCAGACCGATCATTTCCCGCAATCGCAGCTCGAAACCGCGCCCGACCTGAGCCTGATGACCAAGGCGCGCGCGGGCTTCTCGGGGCCTTACGGGCTGGGCATCAACCAGCTTCTCAAGGGGATCGGCGGGCCGGAATATGTGGCCTCCATGCTGCTGGGCTATACCGGCGAGGAGGACATGCAGGCGGGCACCATGTTCTACTACAACGAGGCCTATGGCGGCTGGCTGTCGATGGCGCCTGTGCTCTCGGACGGGATGGTCCAGTATGCCGACGGCACCGAAGCCACGGCCGAACAGATGGCGCTCGACGTGGCGGCCTTCCTGACCTGGACGGCCGAGCCCAAGATGATGCAGCGCAAGCGCGCCGGCTTCACCGGGGTGATCTTCCTCACGGTTCTGGCGGCACTGCTCTATCTGACCAACAAGAAACTCTGGGCCCCGGTCAAGCGGCGCGCCAAGGAAAGCTGAACGGCCCTGCGCCGTATGAATCACGACAACGCGCCCCGAACCGGGGCGCGTTTTTCGTTCCGCGCCCGACCGCGCCGCCAGCCAGGGGGTTACGCACAGCCCCTGGAAACCGCAGCGCCAGGCCGGTGGTCTACACCCCAGTCATCCGAATTCATTCCGGCCGAAGGCGCGACGGAGGCACGCCCGCCGTCGTGCCGGAGCGGGCGGGCACACGTCTCCGCTGCAACCCGATTCAATCCGGCCGCAAGCCTCCCTCGAACGGGGTCCGTCTCAGACGATCTCGACGGTGTATTTCTCGATCACGGTATTGGCGAGAAGGCGCTCGCACATCTCGCGCACCTCGGTCTCGGCGGCCTGCGCATCCTGCGCGGCCAGGTCGAGCTCGATCACCTTGCCCTGGCGCACGGCCTCGACACCCTCGAAGCCCAGGCTTCCCAACGCATGGCGCACGGCCTCGCCCTGCGGGTCGAGCACCCCGTCCTTGAGCATCACATGCACGCGTGCCTTCATCGCGCCGCCCCCTCGGTTCAGTTGATCAGCGTCGGCTTGGCGATGTTCGCGGAATTGCGCGGCATCACCCCCAGCCGCCGCGCGACCTCGGTATAGGCATCCGACAGATCACCCAGATCGCGGCGGAACACGTCCTTGTCGAGCTTGCGGCCGGTGGCCGCATCCCACAGACGGCAGGAGTCGGGGCTGATCTCGTCGGCGATGATGAGCCGCTGGAAGTCCCCCTCCCAGACGCGCCCGATCTCGATCTTGAAATCGACCAGCTTGATGCCCACGCCCATCATCACGCCCGAGAGGAAATCGTTCACCCGCAGCGCCAGCGCGACCATGTCGTCGAGATCCTGCTGGCTGGCCCAGCCGAAGGCGATGATGTGCTCCTCACTGACCAGCGGGTCACCGAGGCTGTCATCCTTGTAGTAGAATTCGACGATGGGACGCGGAAGGGCGGTGCCTTCCTCGATCCCCAGCCGCTTGGAGAGCGAGCCTGCCGCCACATTGCGCACCACCACCTCGATGGGGATCATCTCGACCGCGCGGATGAGCTGCTCGCGCATGTTGATTCGGCGGATGAAATGGGTCGGCACGCCGATGGCGTTGAGCCCGGTCATGAAGAACTCGGACAGCCGGTTGTTGAGCACACCCTTGCCGTCGATGATCTGGTGCTTCTCGGCATTGAAGGCGGTGGCGTCGTCCTTGAAATACTGCACCAGAGTGCCGGGCTCGGGCCCTTCATAGAGAACTTTCGCCTTGCCCTCATAGACCTTCGTGCGTCGTGCCATGGAAACTCCGCTCGGGCCGCGCGCGGCACGCCGCCGCCACGTCTGCGGCCCATATATGCCATGCCGGGTGTCCCCGCAAGCTGCGGGCCGATGCAGCCCGCGCTATCGGCCGGGCCGATCGCAGGTACCGGGAGGGGTGGCGCGGCAGTCCAGACGCACGCCCCCGGCGCGTGCCGCCGCTTCCAGCTCCGCGCGCGCGGCGGCCTTGCCCGCAAGCACCGCCCTCGCGATACGGGGATGGCCCAGTAGGAGCGCGCCGGTTGCCGCGCCCCCGCCCTGCAACAGGCCGGCCGCGCCGCGCGGCACCCCGGCCGCAGCAAGCGCATCCATCAGCGCCAGCGGCACGATCGGCGCGCGCGGCGCAGGCTTGAGAAGGATCGCGCCCCCCGCCCGCAGCCGCTGCACCAGCGCCGCGCCGAGTGCCTCCAGCGGCCCCGCGGCGGTCCCGAGGATCAGCGCCATCTCCCCAGCGGCCCCGGCGCTGTCGGGCAGGGGCTCGGAGAGTGCCAGCTCCATCGCGCGCAGCATCCGGTGACCCTCGGCCTCATGCCCCGTGCCGCCGCGCTCCAGCGCGCGCGAGGCCGCGATCAGCGCGGCGCGATCTCG
>PWLT01000196.1 GCA_003558415.1 Hyphomicrobiales bacterium | reverse complement strand
TCGATCATGGCCTGGCGGCGCGCGGCGGTCTCCTCGATGCGCAGCTTGGGCATGCCCGATGCCACCGCCTTGGTCATGCCGCCCAGTTCCTCGACCTCCTCGATCAGCGCCCAGGCCTTCTCGGCCAGCTCTGCGGTCAGGCTCTCGACGTAATATGACCCGGCCAGCGGATCGACGACATTGGTGATGCCGGTCTCCTCCTGCAGGATCAGCTGGGTGTTGCGCGCGATGCGCGCCGAGAAATCGGTGGGCAGCGCGATCGCCTCGTCGAGCGCATTGGTGTGCAGCGACTGGGTGCCGCCCAGCACCGCCGAAAGCGCCTCATAGGCGGTGCGGATGACGTTGTTGTACGGATCCTGCTCGGTCAGGCTGACACCCGATGTCTGGCAATGGGTGCGCAGCATCTTCGACTTGGGATCCTTAGGCTCGAACTCCTCCATGATGCGCGACCACAAGAGCCGCGCGGCGCGCAGCTTGGCGGCTTCCATGAAGAAATTCATGCCGATGGCGAAGAAGAAGCTCAGCCGCCCGGCGAAGCGGTCCACATCCATGCCCCGCGCGATGGCGGCGCGGACATATTCACGCCCGTCAGCCAGCGTGAAGGCCAGCTCCTGCACCAGGTTCGCGCCCGCCTCCTGCATGTGGTAGCCCGAGATCGAAACGGAATTGAAGCGCGGCATCTCGGTGGCGGTGTATTCGATGATGTCGGCGACGATGCGCATCGAGGGCTCGGGCGGGTAGATATAGGTGTTGCGGACCATGAACTCCTTGAGAATATCGTTCTGGATGGTCCCCGAAAGTTTCGCGCGCGAAACGCCCTGTTCCTCGCCGGTGACGATGAAACTGGCGAGCACCGGGATCACCGCGCCGTTCATCGTCATCGACACGCTGACCTGATCGAGCGGGATACCGTCGAAGAGGATCTTCATGTCCTCGACCGAATCGATGGCCACGCCGGCCTTGCCGACATCGCCCTCGACGCGCGGATGATCGCTGTCATAGCCGCGATGCGTGGCCAGATCGAAGGCGACCGACACCCCCTGCTGCCCCCCGTCCAGCGCCCGGCGGTAGAAGGCGTTCGATTCCTCGGCGGTGGAGAAGCCCGCATATTGGCGGATCGTCCAGGGACGCCCGGCATACATGGTCGCGCGGGGCCCGCGCACATAGGGCTCGAACCCCGGCAGACCGCCCAGATGGTCGAGTTTCTCCACGTCGTCCTGCGTATAGAGCGGGCGCAGTTCGATCCCTTCGAGCGTCTCCCGGTTGAGCGCCTCGAGCGGGCGGTCGCGCTGCTCCTTGCGCGCCAGCGCTTCCCAATCCTGCCGGGTGGGCCGGCTCCGGCGATCGGTCATCGCGACATCCCCCTGTTGCTGTGGCACGCATCCCCGGAGGATGCGATGTTGTGAACGACTTGCGGTGCAAATGCGGATAATGCTCCTATATCCTGCGTAACAGGAGGACCCATGTACCCGATCAAGATCGCCCTTTTCGTTTCCATCCTCGCCCTGCTCGCCGCTCCGGCGGCCTGGGCGCAATCCGACGCCTCCGCCGCGGAGGCCATGGCCGAAGCAGAGGCCGAGGCCGAAGCGGACGAGGTGATCGCCGAGGAGGCACTCGTCGATGAGGACGACGCGCTGGAGGGGCTGGTCACATACGAGGCCGCCGAGGTCCAACTCGACCAATTCCTCTGGCTCAAGCGCCCGATCGTGATCATCGCCAACACGCCGGCCGATCCCTCCTTCGCCCGGCAGGTGGCATATATCGAGGAGGTCGCCGAGCAGATGATCGAGCGCGATGTGGTGGTGATTCTCGACACCGACCCGACCGCGGAGACCGATGCGCGCCAGCGGCTGCGCCCGCGCGGTTTCATGCTGGCCATCGTGGGCAAGGACGGCGAGATCAAATGGCGCCGCCCCTCGCCGCGCAGCGGCCGCGAGATCGTGCAGACCATCGACAAGTTCCCGCTGCGTCGCGAGGAGATGCTCGAACAGCTGCCCTCGGGGCGCAACTGAGGCGCAGGCGTCGCGCGCTGCGCCCGGCCTCGACCGCGCGGCCCGGCTGAGCGGGCGCGAATCAAGAGTTTCATGCCTCCGGCGGGGATATTTCCGCGAAGAAGACGGGCCGAGGATTCGGGGGGCATGATCACTCGAACTCCATGATTACGTCGTCGACTGCCAGGCTGGCGCCGGGCGCGGCGCGGATGGCGCTGACCACGGCCTTGCGCTCGGCGCGCAGGATGTTTTCCATCTTCATCGCCTCGACCGTGGCCAGCGGCTGGCCCTCATGCACCTCCTCGCCCTCTTCGACATGCAGCGCCATCACCAGCCCCGGCATCGGGCACAGCAGCAGTCTTGAGGTGTCGGGGGGCTGCTTTTCGGGCATCAGCGCGGCGAGTTCCGCCTGGCGCGGCGAGCGCACCACCGCCTTGAATTCGGCGCCGCGATGGCGCAGCCGGGCGCCGCCGCGAATGAACTCGACCTTCACGATCATCTCCTCGCCGCCCACGGTGCCGCGAAACAGCCGCTCGCCCAGTGTCCAGTCCGATCGCACCTCGAGCGCTTCGCCGTCGAGCGTCACCAATGTGCCCTGCGCGGTTTGCGCGATGCGCACGGGGAAGGATTCGCGGCCGAGAAAGACGACCCATTCCGGCGCCAGCTTGCGGGCGTGATGCTCCATTGTCCCCGAGATCTGCGCCGCGCGGGCCTCCTTGTGCAGCTTCATGTGGCCCGCGACCGCGGCCAGCCGCCGCATGGTGCGCGCATCCGGCTCGACGCCGGAGAACCCGTCGGGAAACGCCTCGGCGATGAATGCGGTGGTCGCCTCGCCGGCAATGAATTGCGGATGATCCATCACAGCGGCGAGAAAGGGCAGGTTGTGGCCGATCCCCTCGACCTCGAACGCGTCCAGCGCGCGGCGCATCTCCTCTATCGCGGCCGGCCTATCCGGCGCCCAGGCGCAGAGCTTGGCGATCATCGGGTCGTAGAACATCGAAATCTCGCCGCCCTCATAGACGCCCGTGTCATTGCGCACCGCGCGCGCGGCTTCGCTGACCTCCTGCGGCGGGCGGTAGCGGGTGAGCCGGCCCGTCGAGGGCAGGAACCCGCGATAGGGATCCTCGGCATAGAGCCGGCTCTCGATCGCCCAGCCCTTTAGCGCGATCTCGTCCTGCGCGAAGGGCAGCTTCTCGCCCGCGGCTACGCGGATCATCTGTTCGACGAGGTCGATGCCGGTGATCAGCTCGGTCACCGGATGCTCGACCTGCAACCGCGTGTTCATCTCGAGAAAGTAGAAGTTGCGCGCACCATCGACGATGAATTCCACCGTACCCGCGCTGGTGTAGCCCACGGCCGCGGCCAGCGCGCAGGCCTGCTCGCCCATGGCCTTGCGGGTGGCTGCGTCGAGGAAGGGGCTGGGGGCTTCCTCGATGACCTTCTGATTGCGGCGCTGGATCGAACACTCGCGCTCATGCAGATAGACCGTGTTGCCGTGGCTGTCGGCGAGCACCTGAATCTCGATATGGCGCGGCTGGGTCACGAATTTCTCGATGAAGATGCGGTCGTCGCCGAAACTGCTGGCGGCCTCGTTCTTCGAGGACTGGAAGCCCTCGCGCGCCTCGGCGTCGTTCCAGGCGATGCGCATGCCCTTGCCGCCGCCCCCCGCGCTGGCCTTGAGCATCACCGGATAGCCGATCTCGCGCGCGATCTTCACCGCCTCCTCGGCGTTCTCGATCAGCCCCATGACACCGGGCACGGTGCTCACACCGGCCTCGGCGGCGAGTTTCTTGGAGGTGATCTTGTCGCCCATCGCCTCGATGGCGCTCGCGGGCGGGCCGATGAAAGCCACGCCGTCAGTGGCGAGCGCCTCGGCAAAGCGCCGGTTTTCCGACAGAAAGCCATAGCCGGGATGCACCGCCTCGGCGCCGGTCTGGCGGATCGCATCCAGAATGTTGTCGATCAGCAGATAGGACTGGCTGGCCGGTGCCGGCCCGATCTCCACCGCCTCATCGGCCATGGCGACATGGAGCGCGTTGCGATCGGCCTCGGAGTAGACCGCGACGGTCGCGATTCCCATCTTCCGGGCGGTCTTGATCACCCGGCAGGCGATCTCGCCACGGTTCGCAATCAGGATCTTGTTGAACATCGGCTGTCCCTGCCCTTTCCTTTATTGCGTCGTCACGCCGGCCCGCGAGGGCGCACCGCCCGCTGGTGTGACGCCATACCGCCACGCGGGCGGAAACGCGCCGCGCGCAGCAAAAAAGGGGCCCGGCCGGAACGCGGCCGGGCCCAGTCGTCCCGGGGAAGGGGATCGTCATCGAAGTTCGCGGCGAGACTGAAAATGCGCCTCGATGCCGCGCCTGAGACAATGCCCGATTCCACGCGCCGATCAACGCGGCGATGCGGCTGCAGCGCAGCTTGCGCTGATCTCTGCCGTCGGGGCCGATCGATGCGCGGATTCATGCCTGCGCCTCCGCGTCGAAGGCGTCGGGAAAGCTCGCGCGCGCCCGCGCCACGTCGATGCGCAGCATCGCCTCATAGCATTGCGGGTCGAATGGCTCCTCGGCTGGAACGACCTCGCGCCCGAACAGCCAGGACAGGCGGCCCGCGTCGAGGTTGCCGCGCATGAAGGGCTCGGCGCCGAAATGCGCCCAGAGCGCGGCCATGAAGGCCGCATCCGCGCGCCTATCGCCGGGCCGGCGGTCGGCGTGGCGCTCACGCGCGATCAGACGCGCCGCGCCAGACTTGCTGGCGCGGCGTATGGTGAACTGGAAATCGGTGCCGGGCAGGCGGCCCGGAAAGCCGCGATGCTTCAGCATGACATGCCTCCGCACGCCTGCCCGTCATATGCCGGGTGCGCGTTGACGCGCCCCGGGGCCGTGGCGCTCTGGCGGCGATCAGTACTTGCCGTGTTTGCCGGTCGGCTGATCCTGAATGATCGGCTCGACGGGCTCGTACTCGACGACCTCCTGGGCCTTCGGCGCACAGGCCGCGGCGATGGCCAGCGCGAAGATCGCGAAAAGGGTCCTGCTGGTCTTGGACATCTTGTTCTCCTGCTCTCTCTCATGGGCCCAAGGTCGAATACATCGCCAAGCGGCCCGGCTTTTCTGGTTGTGACTGCCCGTTGGCAGCCGGGAGCGACCATACTCCAGTTTTCGTGCCTTGAGAATCGCCGCGCAAGCAAGCTGGCGGGCTGTGTCCGCGATGCATCAGGCCCCGTCCTGATCGACGCGCGTGGCAGCTCGGCTCGCAGCGGCATCAGTAATCCTCCCAGATGCAGTCATCCCCATCGATGCGGTACTGCTCGAAGAACTGGACCACATCGGGGTAGCTGCGGCCGAACTCCGTCTCCTCGGCCGAGAGCGCGACGATGATCCGCGACGCCTGCGGCTCAGCGCGCCCGGCGACGGCGATCCCGACCTCGCGGCACAGAAAGGCCATGTCGTCGGCCGCCTCGGCGAAGGGCACACGGCCCGGGCCCTCGCCGATGCGCGGCGCTATAAAGCGCAGGCGCAGCACGGCTTCCCCGTCCGTCTGCGGCTCCAGGATCGCCTCCTGATAGGTGACCGGCTGGCCGGATGGCACAGTCTGGCCGGGCGCATCCTCACCGACCGGAGGGATCGTATCGGGAGCAGGCGGCTGCTGTGTATCGAAAAGCGGCACCCCGGCCGGACGCAGGGCAACGCCGACTGCGGCCAGCGCGATTGCCAACACCGCCGCACCGGCGACCCATCTCCGCCTGCCCTTGCCCCGTTTCGTCATCGCTGCCTCCCCTGCCCCGTCACGACCAGATCGCCGCCATGACGACCGCCACGCCTGCAGCCCCGCCGATCCAGTAGGACACCGAGTAATGCCAGGTCGACAGCCGGATCAGTCGCTCGAGCCCGGCCTCGGTAAAGCGTTCAGGGGCACCGAAGGCATCAACCAGGGCACGGCCAGGCATGGCGTCGCCGCCTGCGGTCAAACGCTCGGAAGCCAGCCAGTTGGTTGCGTAGCTGACGATATGCACCTGCCAGACGCAGCAATAGACGAGACAGATGAAGCAAAGCGTGGCCAGCGCCCGGAACGGCGTATCCAGCGCCGCGATCGTCGCGAGCTGTGTCACCAGCAGCGCCAGCGGCCCCGCCGCGATGGCAAGGGACATACGCTCGCTTTCCAGCAGCCGCTCGGCGGCGAAGGTGCGTGCATCCGGGTGGCCAGAGGCTAGAGGGGGATGTTGTCGTGCTTCTTCCACGGGTTCGAGAGCCTCTTGTTACGCAGCGCGGCAAAGGCCCTGCTGATGCGACGGCGGGTGGAGCGGGGCTGGATCACCTCATCGATGAAGCCACGCTCGGCAGCAACGAAAGGATTGGCAAAACGATCCTCGTATTCCCGGGTGCGCGCGGCAATCTTCTCTGCATCGCCCAGATCGCCCCGATAGAGGATCTCCACCGCCCCCTTGGCCCCCATCACCGCAATCTCTGCGGTGGGCCAGGCATAGTTGATATCGCCGCGGATATGCTTGGAGCTCATCACGTCATAGGCCCCGCCATAGGCCTTGCGGGTGATCACCGTGACCTTGGGCACCGTCGCCTCGCCATAGGCAAAGAGCAGCTTGGCGCCATGCTTGATCACGCCGCCCAGCTCCTGCCCGGTGCCCGGCAGGAAGCCGGGGACATCCACGAAGGTCAGTATCGGGATCTCGAAGGCGTCGCAGAAACGCACGAAGCGCGCGGCCTTGCGGCTCGCATCGATGTCGAGACAGCCGGCCAGAACCATCGGCTGATTGGCGACCACGCCCACGCTCGTGCCCTCCAGCCGAATGAAGCCGGTGATGATGTTGCGCGCGAACCCCTCCTGAATCTCGTAGAAATCGCCCTCATCGGCGACCTTCTCGATCAGCTCCTTCATGTCGTAGGGCTGGTTGGGATTGGCGGGCACCAGGGTGTCGAGGCTGGGCTCCTGACGCTCGGGATCGTCGAAAAAGGGGCGAATGGGGGGCTTCTCGCGATTGGAAAGCGGCAGGAAGTCGATCAGCCGGCGCACCTCCATCAGTGCCTCCAGATCGTCCTCGAAGGCCCCGTCCGCGACAGAGGACTTGGTGGTATGGGTGTGCGCGCCGCCCAGTTCCTCGGCGGTGACGACCTCGTTGGTCACCGTTTTCACCACATCGGGGCCGGTGACGAACATGTAGCTCGAGTCGCGCACCATGAAGATGAAGTCCGTCATTGCCGGGGAATAGACCGCGCCGCCCGCGCAGGGGCCCATCACGAGGCTGATCTGGGGCACCACGCCCGAGGCCATGATGTTGCGCTGAAAGACCTCGGCATAGCCCGCAAGGCTCGCTACCCCCTCCTGAATGCGCGCGCCGCCCGAGTCGTTGATGCCCACCACCGGCGCGCCGTTCTGCATCGCCATATCCATGATCTTGCAGATCTTCTGCGCATGGGTTTCCGAGAGCGAGCCGCCGAAGACGGTGAAATCCTGGGAAAACACATAAACCATGCGCCCGTTCACCGTGCCCCAGCCGGTGACGACCCCGTCGCCATAGGGACGGTCCTTCTCCATGCCGAAATCGGTGCAGCGATGGGCGACGAACATGTCGAATTCCTCGAAGGAGCCCTCGTCGAGCAGCAACTCGATGCGCTCGCGCGCGGTCAGCTTGCCCTTGGCGTGCTGGGCGGCGATGCGCTTCTCGCCGCCGCCCAGCCGCGCCGCGGCGCGGCGGTCTTCCAGCTCCTGCAGGATGTCTCGCATGAATGCTCCCCCCGGGTTTGGCAGGGGCAGACTACAGATGGTACGGGGACATCGAAAGCGGATTTCGGAAAATTTGCAAATCATTGTCAAGTCGCTAACTGCAAATTGCAACTCCGCAAAGCGCCCGATCCGGCCGCAGCGGGGCCGATGGACAATCCGCACGGGCGGACCTAAACCGAGCCCATGAGCGCGCGCCCCGACATCCGCTTCCTCGACCGCAGCACCCCGCCGCACATCATGACGCTGGTGCTGCTTGCGGGGCTCTCGGCGCTGGCGATGAATGTCTTCCTGCCCTCGCTTCCCAACATGACGGCCTGGTTCGAGACCGATTACCGCATCATGCAGCTTTCGGTGTCGCTCTTTCTGGCGGTGAACGCGATCCTGCAGGTGGTCATCGGGCCGATTTCGGACCGCTTCGGCCGCCGGCCGGTCCTGCTCGGGTCGATCGTGCTGTTCATCCTCGCCACGCTGGGCACGCTGGTGGCGCCCACGGCCGAGAGCTTCCTGCTCTTTCGCATGGGTCAGGCGGTGATCGTGGCGGGGATGGTGCTCTCGCGCGCGGTGGTGCGCGACATGGTGGACGAAGCGCAATCGGCCTCGATGATCGGCTATGTGACGATGGGCATGGCGCTGGTGCCGATGCTGGCGCCGATGCTGGGCGGGGTGCTCGACGAGTTGTTGGGCTGGCAGGCCAATTTCGTGCTGATGGCCGTGTGCGGGCTGGGGGTGCTGGCGCTGACCTGGGCCGATCTGGGCGAGACGGCCCAGAGCCGCCCCACGAGCCTGCGCGCGCAGTTTCGCGAATACCCCGCCCTGCTGACCTCGCGCCGCTTCTGGGGCTATTGCCTGACGGCGGCGTTTTCCTCGGGGGCCTTCTTTGCCTTCCTCGGCGGCGCGCCATTCGTGGGCACACAGGTCTACGGGCTGAGCCCGGCGTGGCTGGGCATCTATTTCGGAGCGCCAGCGCTGGGGTATGCGGCGGGCAACTACCTCTCCGGACGCTACTCGGTGCGCCTCGGCATCAACCGAATGATCCTCACCGGGGACTCGATCTGCTTCGG
>PWLT01000412.1 GCA_003558415.1 Hyphomicrobiales bacterium | reverse complement strand
CCAGTCCTTGTTGAAATACTCGGATTCGTCGAGCGTGAGGAACTGCGCGAGAGGCTCGCCATAGACGCGCATCCCCTTCTGGCGCGCGCGCCGGATCGCCTCATGCGCCTGCTCGCAGGACACATGCACGATATAGAGCGGCACGCCCGCGGCATCGGCGATCATGATGGCGCGGTTGGCGGCTTCGCCCTCGACCTCGGGAGGGCGCGAATAGGCGTGGCCTTCAGGGCCGGTGATGCCCTGCTCGAGCATCTGTTGCTGCAGATCGGCCACGATATCGCCGTTCTCGGCATGCACCATGGGCAGCGCGCCCAGTTCCTTGCAGCGCTTGAAGGATGCGAACATCTCGTCATCCTCGATCATCAGCGCGCCCTTGTAGGCCATGAAGTGCTTGAACGAGTTGACGCCCATCTCCACGGCGTCCTTCATCTCGTTGAAGATGGTCTCGTTCCAGCCGGTCACCGCCATGTGATAGCCGATATCGGAACAGATCTGCGGCGCCGACTTGCGGTGCCATTCATTGATCGCGTTCCTGAGGCTGCCATCAGGGCCGGGCAGACAGAAATCCACCAGCATCGTCGTGCCCCCGCAGGCCGCCGCCCAGGTGCCGGTCTCGAAGGTCTCGGCGGCGGTGGTGCCCATGAAGGGCATCTCCATATGCGTGTGCGGATCAATCCCCCCAGGGATGACATAGGCCCCTTCGGCGTCGATATACTCATCTCCCTTGAGGTCCTCCCCGATCTCCCTGATCGTCTCGCCTTCGATCAGGATGTCGGCCTTCCATGTCCGGTCGGCGGTCACGACCGTTCCGTTCTTCACGACCCTGGTTGTCATCTCGCACCTCTCCTGTCGAGCGCCGGGGCCGCGCCCATCCCGAACCGGCCCCTTCTTTTTCGTCCAAATATCCCGGGGGTCCGGGGGCAGCGCCCCCGGCCCGTCCGATATCCCCTCACCTCGGGGCTCACCGAACAACCTCCGCCGTCTCGACCACCGCATGCATCAGCACATTGGCGCCCTTCTCGGCCCAGTCCTTCGTGATCTCCTCGGCCTCGTTATGGCTCAGCCCGTCCACGCATGGGCACATCACCATCGCCGTGGGCGCCACCCGGTTGATCCAGCACGCATCATGCCCCGCGCCCGAGACGATCTCGCGATGGCTGTAGCCCAGTCGCTCGGCCGCACGACGCACGGCATCCACGCAGCCCTCATCGAATTTCACCGGATCGAAGCCGCCGACCTTCTCAAGTTCGACCTGCAAGCCCATCTCATCGCAGATCTTCTTCGCCCCTTCCGCGAGGCGCTTCTCCATATCCGCGATCACCTCTATGTCGGGTGAGCGGAAATCGACAGTGAAGACCGCCTTGCCGGGGATCACGTTGCGCGAATTGGGGTAAACATCGATATGGCCCGCCGCCCCCACCGCATCGGGCTTGTGGTTCCAGGCGATCCGATCCACCAGTTCGAGAATGCGCGCCATACCCAGCCCGGCGTTCTTGCGCATCGGCATGGGGGTGGAGCCGGTATGGGAGTCCTTGCCCGTCACAGTCACCTGCGTCCAGCTCAGCCCCTGACCATGGGTGACGACGCCGATATCCTTGCCCTCGGCCTCCAGAATCGGCCCCTGCTCGATATGGAGCTCGAAGAAGGCGTGCATCTTGCGCTCGCCCACCTTCTCACCGCCCTTCCAGCCGATGCGCTCAAGCTCCTCGTCGAAGCGCTTGCCTTCGGCATCCTCGCGCGTAAAGGCCCAGTCGCGTTCATGCACGCCGGCGAACACGCCCGAGGCCAGCATCGCGGGGGCAAAGCGCGTGCCTTCCTCATTGGTCCAGTTGGTGACCACGATGGGGTGCTTTGTCTTCACGTCCAGATCGTTGAGCGTGCGGATGATCTCCAGCCCGCCCAGCACGCCAAGCACCCCGTCATAGCGCCCGCCGGTGGGCTGAGTGTCGAGATGCGAGCCCACATAGACCGGCAGCGCGTCGGGGTCGGTGCCCTCGCGGCGGGCGAACATGTTGCCCATCTCGTCAAGGCCCATGCTCAGCCCCGCATCCTCGCACCATGTCTGAAACAGCGCGCGCCCTTCGGCATCGTCATCGGTGAGCGTCTGACGATTATTGCCGCCGGCCACGCCGGGGCCGATCTTCGCCATCTCGTGGATGGACTCCCACAGCCGATCCGCGTTGATCTTCATGTTGGCGGCGGGTGCCGACATGTCCGTACTCCCTGTTGTTTCGATCGTGCCCGGCCCTCTGCGAAGCCTTCGGGCTGCGAGGGTCACTCGAGCGCGTCGAGAACCTCGCGCAGCGTGTCCACGATCTGGTCGATATGCGCCTTCTCGATGATCAGCGGCGGGGAAAGCGCGATGATATCGCCGGTGGTTCGGATCAGCACGCCCTTCTCATAGCAGTCGAGAAACGCCTGGAAGGCGCGCTTGGTGGGTTGGCCCGCGATGGGTTCGAGCTCCACCGCGCCGATCAGCCCCATGTTGCGGATGTCGATCACATGGCGCGTGCCCTTGAGGGAGTGCAGCGCCTCTTCCCAGTAGGGGGCAAGCTCAGCGGCGCGCTCGAACAGCCCCTCCTCGCGATAGGTCTCGAGCGTGGCCAGCCCGGCGGCCGAGGCGATCGGGTTGCCCGAATAGGTGTAGCCGTGGAAGAGCTCGATCACGTGCTCCGGCCCTTGCATGAAGGCATCATGGATATCGGAGGTGGCCAGCACGGCGCCCATCGGGATCACCCCGTTGGTGAGCCCTTTGGCGAGCGTAATCATGTCGGGCTGCACGTCGAAATGCTCGGCCGCGAAGCTCGACCCCAGCCGCCCGAATCCGGTGATGACTTCATCGAAGATCAGAAGAATGCCGTGTTTCGTGCAGATTTCCCTGAGTTTTTCAAGATACCCCTTGGGCGGCAAGAGCACGCCGGTCGATCCCGCCATCGGCTCCACGATCACCGCCGCGACGGTCTCGGCCCCGTGCAGCGCGACGATGCGCTCCAGTTCATCGGCCAGATGCGCCCCATGCTCGGGCTGGCCGCGCGTCCAGGCATTTTCCGGCAGATGTGTATGGGGCAGATGGTCAACGCCGGTGAGCAGGCTGCCGAACATGCGGCGGTTATTGACGATGCCGCCCACCGAGATGCCGCCGAAATTCACCCCGTGATAGCCGCGCTCGCGCCCGATCAGCCGGGTACGCGAGCCCTCGCCGCGCGCACGATGATAGGCGATGGCGATTTTCAATGCAGTTTCAACGCTTTCCGATCCGGAATTGGTATAGAAGGCATGCGCCATCCCGTCCGGCGCCATGTCCACCAGCTTGTTGGCCAGATCGAAGGCCAGCGGATGGCCCATCTGGAAGGCCGGAGCGTAGTCGAGCTCGGCCGCCTGTTTCTGGATCGCCTCGGTAATGCGCGGGCGCTTGTGCCCGGCATTGCAGCACCACAGCCCCGCGGTGCCGTCGAGCACCTGCCGCCCCTCGGCGGTGGTATAGTGCATCCCCTCGGCTGCCACGAACATGCGCGGCGCCTTCTTGAACTGGCGATTCGCGGTGAATGGCATCCAGAACGCGTTGAGATCGTTGGGGCGGTCAAGGGCCATGCGGTTTCTCCCCCATCCTCGCGCCGGCTCCGTCTCGGGCCGCACTCGTGTCGGGCTTGACGGCCGGGCTGGTTTTTCGTCATTTGACTGCGTGGTCAAATTGACGCTACCAGAGTTGACCATCCAGTCAAGATTGTTTGTCGGGGGTGGGCCGAACCGCGCATGGACGAGACTCAAAGTGCCCCGAAACCGGGCAGCCGGTCTGAGTCGCGCGAGGAAATCGAGCGGCGGATCCTCGACTGCGCCGAGCGCGTCTTCGCCGAGCGCGGCTTCGGCGGCGCCACGATGCAGCTTATCGCCGATCAGGCGGAGCTGCCCAAGGCGAACCTGCATTACTATTTCGAATCCAAGGAAAAGCTCTATCGTCAGGTGGTCGAGCGCATCTTCACCATCTGGCTCGAAGCGGCCGATTCCTTCGAGACATCGGCCAGCCCCGAGGTGGCGCTGAGCCGCTATATCGCGCGCAAGATGGAACTCTCGCGCACGCATCGCTACGGCTCCAAGGTCTGGGCCAACGAGGTGATGCAGGGCGCACCGATCATCCAGGACTATCTCGAGGTGACGCTGCGCGACTGGACCGAGACACGAATCGAGTTGATCGAGCGGTGGATCGCCGCCGGGCTGGTCCGGCCGGTGGAGCCGCGCTGGCTGCTCTACATGATCTGGGCGACGACCCAGCATTACGCCGATTTCGCCCATCAGATCGAGACGCTCAATGGCGGGCGCGCGCTGTCGGATGCACAGTGGCGCGCGGCCACCGAAACCGTGTGCGGGATCATCCTGCGCGGCATCGGGCTCCAGCCCGAGGGGGCGGGTGCATGAGCGAGATGCTTCCCGGCACGCGCATCCAGCGCAAGAATCGCCGCATCATCCTTCGCGCCGCGCTGGAGGTGTTCTCGCGCCACGGGTTCCGCGGCTCCACGGTGGACCAGATCGCCGCCGAGGCGGGGCTGTCGAAGCCCAATGTGCTCTATTATTTCGACAGCAAGGAGGCGATCCACGAAACCCTGCTGACCGACCTTCTGGGCACCTGGATCGCGCCGCTGCGCGAGATCGACCCGGCGGGCGATCCGCAGGAGGAGATCCTCGCCTATGTGCGCCGCAAGGTGCAGATGTCACGCGACTTCCCGTGCGAGAGCCGCCTGTTTGCCAACGAGATCCTGCAGGGCGCGCCGCGTATCGAGGGCTTCATCAGGGGCGAATTGAAGACACTCGTCGACGAGAAGGCGCGGCTGATCCGTGCCTGGGCGGCGTCCGGGCGCATCAACGATCTCGACCCCTATCATCTGATCTTCTCGATCTGGGCGCTGACCCAGCATTACGCCGATTTCGACGCCCAGATCCGCATGCTCCGCGATGACGACTCCGAGCCGCTGGACGGCGCGGAGGCGCATCTGCTCATGCTCTTTCGTCGCCTGCTTGCCCCTTGAAAGAGGCGCGAGACCCCGGACTCGGCCGGGGCGCGCCTTGGAGGGAGTGGCGTTTGATCGGGCCCGTCCAGAGCCTTACAGAGGGCACGCGCCCGCCTGGGGGGCGCATGCCCGGGCCGCGAGCGGCCCGGGCGGGATGAAACCGATCAAACGCGACACGCCTTGGCGGCCAGCGCGGTTCATTCGGCGGCCGCGGCCATCGGATTGTTGGGATGCGTCTTCCAGTCGCCATGCTCGGCGGACACGGTCTGGCCGGTGCGTTCGTCCACCGCTCCCGTCGGAAGGCGCTCCATGGTGATGCAGCCCTCGACCGGGCAGACATTGACGCACAGGTTGCAGGCCACGCATTCCGCGTCGATCACGTCAAAGACACGATCCTCGGTCATGGAGATCGCCTGGTGCGAGGTATCCTCGCAGGCGGCGTAGCAACGCCCGCACTTGATGCAGAGGTCCTGATCGATGCGTGCCTTGGTGACGTAGTTGAGGTTGAGGTGTTGCCAGTCGGTGACATTGGGCACCGCGCGCCCGACCACGTCGGAGACCGCGCCATACCCCTTCTCGTCCATCCACAGGCTCAGTCCTGCGGTAAGCTCCTTGATGATGCCGAAGCCATAGGTCATCGCCGCCGTGCAGACCTGCACATTGCCCGCACCCAGCGCCAGGAACTCTGCCGCGTCACGCCAGGTCGTCACGCCGCCGATACCGCTGATCGGCAGTCCGGCCGTCTCGGGGTCGCGCGCGATCTCGGCGACCATGTTGAGCGCGATGGGCTTGACCGCCGGGCCGCAATAGCCGCCATGCGTGCCCTTGCCGTCGATGGTGGGCTCGGGCGCCATGAGGTCCAGATCGACCGAGGTGATCGAGGAGACCGTGTTGATCAGGCTCACCGCATCGGCGCCCCCGGCATGCGCGGCGCGGGCGGGGTGGCGGATATCGGTGATGTTGGGGGTAAGCTTGACGATCACCGGCATGCGCGTATGCGCCTTGCACCAGCGGGTGACCATCTCGATATATTCCGGCACCTGGCCCACGGCCGAGCCCATGCCGCGCTCGCTCATCCCGTGGGGGCAACCGAAATTGAGCTCCACCCCGTCGGCGCCGGTTTCCTCGACCATGGGCAGTATGGTTTTCCAGCTTGCTTCGTCGCAGGGCACCATCAGGCTGACCACCACGGCGCGGTCGGGCCAGTCGCGCTTGACCTTCTTGATCTCGCGCAGGTTCACCTCCAGCGGGCGGTCGGTGATCAGCTCGATATTGTTGAGCCCCAGCAGCCTGCGGTCGGCGCCCCACACGGCGCCATAGCGCGGCCCGTTGACATTGACGATATGGGGGTCGAAGCCCAGCGTCTTCCACACCACGCCGCCCCAGCCGGCCCTGAAGGCGCGGGTGACGTTGTATTCCTTGTCCGTGGGCGGCGCCGAGGCGAGCCAGAACGGGTTGGGCGAACGGATGCCGATGAAATCCGTGGCGAGATTGGCCATGTCACATGTCTCCCTGTTGAGCGTGCCGGCCGGCTGAACGGCGCTTCGTTTTTTCGCTGGCCGGAACGGTGCGCGGGAGGAGGAGGCGCATTGCGTTCCGGCCGATCCGCCGGCGGCGGGTTCCTCAGCCCATCAGATGGGCGTTGATGTCCTCGGCCGCGTCGCGGCCCTGTGCCACCGCGGTGACGGTGAGATCCTCGCCGCCACCTGTGCAGTCGCCCCCGGCCCAGACCCCGTCGAGCCCGGTGCGCCCCGCACCGGTGACCGCGATCTTGCCGTGCTCGATCACCAGCCCTTCCGGCGCGCCCTCCAGCCGCTGGCCGATCGCCTTGAAGACCTGATCGGCGGGCAGGCGGAAGGTTTCGCCCAGGGGGCGCAACCCGTCGGGACCGTCCTCGGTATATTCGAATTCGACCTCGCGCGCGGCGCCGTTGCCATGGATCGCGACGGGCTGGGCATTGGTGACGATGCGCACGCCCTCGGTCGCGGCGTGGGTCAGTTCATGCTCGGAGGCGCTCATGCGCTCGCGCCCGCGGCGATAGACCATGTGGATCTCTTCCGCGCCCAGCAGCCGCGACTGCACGGCCGCATCCACCGCCGTCATGCCGCCGCCGATCACCACCACGCGGCGCCCGATGGGCAGTTTGCTCAGATCGCTGCTCTGTCGCAGCTCGGCGATGAAATCGACGGCGTCGCGCACGCCCTCACGGGTCTCGCCCTCGGTGTGCAGCGCGTTCACGCCTGCAAGCCCCATGCCGAGGAAGACCGCGTCATGCTCGGCGCGCAGCGCCTCGAGCGTGATCTCGCGCCCCAGCGCCTGGCCGTGGCGGATCTCGATCCCGCCGATGCCCAGCAGCCACTCGACCTCGTCCTGCGCGAAATCGCTCGGCGTCTTGTAGGCGGCGATGCCGTATTCGTTCAGCCCGCCGGGCTTGGGGCGGGCCTCATACACCACCACGTCATGGCCGTGCATCGCCAGCCTGTGTGCGCAGGCCATGCCCGCCGGTCCCGCGCCCACGACCGCCACGCGCTTGCCGGTGGCGGCGGCGCGTGCATAGGGGTGGCTGTTGCGGGCCATCAGCCGGTCGGTGGCGTGGCGTTGCAGCCGGCCGATCTCGACCGGCTTGCCTTCGGCGATCTCGCGCACGCAGGCGCCCTCGCACAGCGTTTCGGTCGGGCAGACGCGCGCGCACATGCCGCCCAGGATGTTCTGGTCAAAGATCGTGCGCGCCGCGGCCTCGGGCTGGCCGGCCTGAATCTGGCGGATGAAGAGCGGGATGTCGATCTCGGTGGGGCAGGCGGTCACGCAGGGCGCGTCATGGCAGAAATAGCAGCGATCCGCGGCGACCATGGCCTCGTGCGGGTCAAGATCGGGGTGCAGATCCGAAAAATTCTCGGCGATCACCTCGGGGGCGAGACGCCCCGCGGTGATGCCCGGTGTCAGCGGGCTTGTCACGTTCAACCTCCCCGGTTGTCTGGCTTGTTCTGGCTCTGGTTTGATGCTGCCACAGGTCCTGTTTTTTATCAATTGGTAAAATTCACTCCGGGCCGCGTCGGCGGTGTGGTTGCACCGCCGCTTGGACTGTCTATCTTGGCTGGGAACATGACCGCCAGAAGGAGCGATCCGCGATGACATGGTCCTTTCCGATCGGCCGGCTTTTCGGCTCGGAGCTGCGCGTGCACGCGACCTTCTTCCTGCTTCTGGCATGGATCGGCGCGGCGGCCTGGATCGCCGTGGGGCCGATGGCGGCGGTGGTCAACATCATCTTCATTCTGGTGCTTTTCACCTGCGTGGTGGCGCATGAATTCGGCCATGCGCTGATGGCCCGGCGCTACGGGATCAAGACACCCGACATCACGCTGCTGCCCATCGGCGGGCTGGCGCGGCTGGAGCGGATGCCGGAAAAACCGGGTCAGGAGATCATGGTCGCGCTGGCCGGGCCTGCGGTGAACGTGGTGATCTGGGCATTTCTGGTGTTCATCATCGGGGTCGACACCAGCGTCGAGGCGCTCATGGCGATCGAGGATCCGCGCGAGGGGTTCTGGGCACGGGTGGCGGTGGTCAACCTGTTTCTGGTTCTGTTCAACATGCTGCCGGCCTTTCCGATGGATGGTGGGCGGGTGTTTCGCGCGATCCTTGCAACGCAGATGCCCCGCGCCAAGGCCACGCAGATCGCGGCCCGGGGCGGGCAGGTGATGGCGTTTCTCTTCGGGTTCCTGGGGCTGATGGCGGGCAACCCGCTGCTTATCCTGATCGCGGTGTTCATCTTCATCGCGGCGATGGCCGAGAGCAGCCATGTGG
>PWLT01000474.1 GCA_003558415.1 Hyphomicrobiales bacterium | reverse complement strand
TCGGACTTGTGCTTGTGATCCCGCTCATGCTCGTGGTGCTCTGGCTTGTGCTCGCAAAGCCTGACCTCGCGCCCCTGGTCGAGGGTCTGCCGGACTGGCTGCGCAGCCCTCAGGACCGCGAGTTGCCACCCGGACTGACGCCGATCTGATAGTCGAAGACGAGTTTGCCCCCATGCCAGCCTGTCACCGCCGTCAGCCCCGCCGCGATCAGCGAAAGCGCCAGCCCCCAGGGCAGCACCGCGCCTTCGGGATCGCCGATGCGCAACACCCAGTTGGCGCCGAGGACCGACAGCAGCATCACCGCGAGGATGAAATGCGTCCAGCTCGCCGAGCGGTTGCGGATGCCCGGCACGATCAGCAGCTCGACCGTGCCCGTCACCCCGGCGACCACCCCCAACGCGAAGCCCCCGAATGCCGCCCAACCCGCTGCGCGGGGCCAGAATTCGTCACCCGTCCACCAGTAGAGCAGATCGGCGCCGAGCACGCACATCGTGAGCGCGATCGGAAAGGCGACCAGCATCGCATGCAGTGGGTGGCCGTGAATCGCGATCCGCGATTCGGTGTCCTGAAGCGCGCGCTTTTCCTCGATCGGGTCGATCATCGGATCTTCGTCGCGGGGCATGATCAGTCTCCTTTTGCGGCACGCTATCAGAAGCTGCGCCGGACTGCACCGCTGGCAATGACTCTGCTGCTCGCGGGGTGCGACGGCCCGCTCTCGACGCTCGCCCCGGCGGGGCCGGCGGCCGGCGACATCGCGCTGCTCTGGTGGGGGATGCTGATCGGCTCGGCGGCGATCACGTTGCTCGTGGGCGTGCTGCTGGCGCTAAGCTTCGGACCGCCGCGCGTGCGCCCGGTGCGCTACTGGACACATGGCTGGGGGCTTGGCTTTTCGCTCGCGGTGCTCACGACGGTGCTCGTCGCCGGGCTGTGGATCGGCGAGCGGATCCTGCCGCGCGATGACGGCGCGGTGGAGGTGCGCGCGCACGCCTATCAATGGGGCTGGCGCTTCGCCCAGCCCAATGCCGAGGGCGAGACGGTGCAGACCGACGGCGTGCTCTACATCCCCGCCGGCCGTCCCGTGGACGTGATCGTCACCGCCGAGGACGTGATTCACGCCTTCTGGGTGCCCCAGCTTGCCGGAAAGGTCGACGCGATCCCGGGCCGGCGCAACCTGCTGCGGATCGAGGCCGACCGGCCCGGCACGCATGACGGGCTCTGCGCCGAGTTCTGCGGGCTGGGCCATGCCACGATGCGCTTCGAACTCGTCGCCTACGGCGTGGACGCGCCGCCCGATGCGCTCGCGGACGCCCCCGCTGCCGAGGAGTACGCAGATGACTGACGCCTACATCGGCACCGCGACCGGCACCCGCGCCACGACCGACGAGATCAAATCCGATGCGCCGCAACGGGCACTCGGGCTGCATCGCGAACTCGATCGCACCTGGGCGAACGATCCGGGCTGGCGCGGCCAGATCAGCGCCGTCAACCACACCACGCTGGGGCTGCGCTTCATGGGCACGGCGCTGGTGTTCTTCGCCATCGGCGGGATCCTCGCGATGTTGATCCGGACGCAGCTCGCCACGCCCGAGGGCGCCTTTCTCGATACCGAGATCTACAACCAGATCTTCACGATGCATGGCAGCATCATGATGTTCCTCTTCGCCATCCCGATGCTGGAGGGGCTGGCGATCTACATGCTGCCCAAGATCCTCGGCACGCGTGACCTTGCCTTCCCGCGGCTGACGGCGCTGGGCTACTGGTGCTATCTGTTCGGCGGGCTGATCCTGCTCTTCGCGCTTCTGGGCGGGGTGGCGCCGCGTGAGGGGTGGTTCATGTACACCCCGCTATCGGGAGCGACCTATTCGCCCGGCATCAACGCCGATGTCTGGCTGCTCGGCGTGACCTTCGTGGAGATTTCGGCGCTGGCCGCCGCGGTCGAGATCACGGTGACGATCCTGCGTCAGCGCGCCCCGGGCATGAAGCTCACCGAGATGCCGCTATTCGCATGGTACATGCTGGGCACGAGCGTGATGATGCTGGTGGGGTTTCCGCCGCTGATCCTGGCCTCGGTGCTGCTCGAGATCGAGCGCGCCTTCGGCTGGCCCTTCTTCGAGGTCGCGCGCGGCGGCGACCCGCTGCTGTGGCAGCATCTCTTCTGGCTCTTCGGCCATCCGGAGGTCTATATCATCTTCCTGCCGGCCGCCGGGGCGCTCTCGACGATCATCCCGGTGATGTGCCGCACCACCATCCTGGGCTATGGCGCAATCGTCGCGGCGATCGTGGCGCTGGTGTTTCTGTCGTTCGGACTGTGGGTGCATCACATGTTCACGGTGGGCATCCCGCACATGGCGCTGGCCTTCTTCTCGGCCGCCTCGGTGCTCGTGGCGGTGCCCACCGCGGTGCAGGTCTTCGCCTGGATCGGCACGATGTGGAAGGGCCGGCCCGATATGCATCTGCCGATGTATCACATCATGGGGTTCTTCCTGACCTTCGTGATGGGGGGGCTGACGGGCGTGATGCTGGCCATCGTGCCCTTCAACTGGCAGGCGCATGACACGCACTTCGTGGTTGCCCATCTGCATTACGTCCTGATCGGGGGATTCGTCTTTCCGATGATGGCAGCGGCGGCCTACTGGATGCCGCAGATCACCGGGCGCGCGCGCATCAAGGGGCTGGGCGAGGCCGCCTTCTGGACGATCCTGATCGGGTTTCACGGCACCTTCTTCCTGATGCACCTGACCGGGCTTCTGGGGATGCCGCGGCGGATCGACGTCTATCCCGACAATCCCGAATGGATCTGGCTGAACCTCACCTCCTCGATCTTCGGTTTCGTGATGACGATCGGCTTTGCGCTCTTCGCGCTCGACCTCGTGCTCCAGGCCTGGCTCGGACCGCGCAGCCCGCGTGATCCGTGGCGCGCGCCCGGCCTCGACTGGGCAATGCGCCTGCCCCCGCCAAGCTACAATTTCGCGTCGCTACCCGGACCCGGACGGCTCGACGGTGGTGCGCAGGCGGCACAGGGCCTCGCGCGCGGCGAGGGGCTGTTGCCCGGCGCGCCGCGCGGACGGCGCGAAGTGCTCGTCACCGGGGTTGGCAGCGCGCGGCCCGAACTTATCGCGATCCTTCCGGGCAATACGGCGCTGCCGCTTGGCCTCGCCTGCGCGATCGGCGCCTTCGTGCTGATGATGCTCAGCGGGCTCTACTGGCTGACCCTGCCGGCGCTCGCCCTGGTTGCGGCGCTGATCTGGGTCTGGGCGCGCGGCATGGCGCAGGGGCACGATGCGGCACCCGTGGAGGTGGCGCCGGGGCTGTCCCTGCCCGTGCACATCCATCGCCACGACACCTTGGGGCGGACGGGCACGGTCTGCCTGCTGCTGGCTGATGGAACGCTCTTTGCCGCGCTGCTCTTCGGGGTGGGGTTTCTCAGCGTCGTCGCCCCGGGCTGGCCGCCGCCCGAGCTCACCGGCGATCCGAAACTCGGCGCGGGGTTGATCGCGGGGCTCGTGGGCGGGCTCGGCCTCGGCGCGATCGCGGTGCGGCTCGGGTTGCGGGCGCAAGGCAACGGCGGGGCCGTGCTGCCCGCCGCCGCGGTGGCGTTCATCGCCAATCTCGCGGCCTTGGCCTGTCTGATCTGGCTGGCGGTCGCGGTCCTCGACGACCCAACCCGGCACGCGCGTGACGCGCTGCGCGGCGTGCTTGCGGGTTATGCCGGCCTGCATGCGCTGATCGCGGCCGGCATGGCGGGCTATGCACTCGACCAGGCCCGGCGCGGCGAGATCGCCGGCACGCGCGCCGGCTGTATGCCCGCCTGGCGGCTCTGGCAGGACTTCGCCGCCGTCACGGCGCTGATCGCGGGGGCCATCCTGATCGCGCAGGGGTCGGGCGCATGAGCTTCCTCGCGCGCAGCCTTGCCGGGCCGATGATCTGGGCGGTCACCTTTTCGGTGGTGTATGCGCTGCATGGTGCGGGCTGCGCGCTGGGCTGGGATGGGGTTTCGGCGGGCCCCGTCTCGCTCCACCGGGCCGCTCTCGTGGGAAGCTGGATACTTGGGCTGATCGCCGGGTTGGCGCTGCTGCTGCGGCTGCCGGCTTCGGGCGGTCTGCACGCAGGACTGCCGCGCGCCGGGGCCTGGACCGGGCTGGTGGCGACGCTCTTCACCCTCTTTCCCGTCCTCGTCACCAGCTCCTGCGATACCGCCCGTGCGCTTGCGGTCAATTTCTTCATCCCGGTCTGAGCTTGCGTTGACCCGCCCTGCCCCGCCAGACCGATGCGGGCATGGCGGCTATAGCGTATTGCGTTGAATCGGACTCATACAGCTCCGACCAGAGGGCATGCGGCCGCCCGAGCTGGGCGCGGATGCGCCCGCCGTCCTGCCGGAGGCACGCCTGTGGCGTGACGGGGCGGGCGGGCGCATGCCCGGGCCGCGAGCGGCCCGGGCATTGTCATTCGCTCAGTCGAGTGAGCCGGGGGCGATCCGTGGAGGGTAATTCAGGCCACCAGCACCGCGATGAACGCGGATCGGCGCCCAGCGATGGCCTGGGTCGGGCGCCTCCGGCGGGGATATTTCGACGAAGAAGAAGACTGCAGGTTCGTGGGGCGTCATGCGCGGCGCGACAGTGCGCGGGGTGGAATTTGAGCCTGCAGGGCTAACGCCCGGGCGTTGCCCCCGCCGCTCCGCGCCTTAGCTGTGCATCCAAAGTCGCATCGGAGGGGCCATGGCGCATGCGCTGGTGATCGGGGAGTCGGGCGGGATCGGCGGCGCCTTGGCCGAGGCATTACGCGCGCGCGGAGATCAGGTGCGCGGGCTGTCGCGCGCCCGCGACGGATTCGACGTGACCGACCCTGCATCCGTGGCGCGGCATCTGGGGCGGCTGGAGGAGGAGTTCGACCTGATCGTGGTCGCCACCGGCGCGCTCGAGATCGGCGGCCGGCGCCCCGAGAAGGCGTTGCGCCAGATCACGCCCGAGGCGATGGTCGATCAGTTCCGTCTGCACGCCCTGGGCCCCGCGCTGGTGCTGCGCGAGGCGCCGCGGCTGATGCCGCGCGGGCGGCGGGCGGTCTTCGCGGCGCTCTCGGCGCGGGTCGGCTCGATCGGTGACAACCGGCTGGGGGGCTGGCATTCCTACCGCGCCTCGAAGGCGGCGCTCAACCAGATCATCCGCGGCGCCGCGATCGAGCTTGCGCGCACGCATCCGAAAGCGGCCTGCGTGGCGCTGCATCCGGGCACGGTGGCAACGCCGTTCACGCGGCGCTATCTTGGCGCGCACCCGGCGGTCACGCCCGAGCACGCCGCCACGCGGCTGCTGGGGGTGATTGACGGGCTCGATGCCGCGCATAACGGCCGGTTTCTCGACTATGCCGGGCGCGATATTGCCTGGTAGCCTGCGCGGCGATCAGGCGCGCAGGTCGACGACCACTCGCCCGCGCACCTGGCCCTTGAGAATCGCGGCGCCGAGATCGGGCAGATCCGCAAGCGTGGCGGGCTGAACCATCTCCTCGAGCTTGCCGATGGGCAGGTCGCGCGCGATCCGTCCCCAGGCGCGCAGCCGGTCGTCATAGGGCCGGCGCACGCTGTCGATGCCCAGGATGTTCACGCCGCGCAGCAGAAAGGGGATGATCGAGGCCGGCACCGCCGCCCCGCCGGCATTGCCTACCGCGGCCACCGCGCAGCCGTATTTCAACTGCCCCAGCACCCGCGCGAGCATCGCGCCGCCCACCGCGTCGACACAGCCGGCCCAGGTTTCACTCTCCAGCGGGCGCTTGATCGTCTCGGCCATCTCCTCGCGCGGCACCAGCCGTGCAGCGCCCAACCCGTGCAGATAGCGCTCCTGCTCGGGCCGACCGGTCACGGCAGCCACCTCATGGCCGAGATTGGCAAGGATCGCCGTGGCAACGGAGCCCACGCCGCCCGCCGCGCCGGTGACCAGAACCTCGCCCTGCCCCGGCTTCAACCCGTGATCCTCCAGCGCCATGACCGCGAGCATGGCGGTGAAACCGGCCGTGCCCACCGCCATGGCCTGACGCGTCGTCAGCCCCTCGGGCAGCGGCACCAGCCAGTCGGCCTTGACGCTGGCCTTTTCGGCGTAGCCGCCCCAGTGACGCTCCCCCACATGCCAGCCGGTCAGCACCACCTTGTCGCCGGGCTTGTAGCGCGCATCGTCGCTGGCCTCGACGGTGCCGGCGAAATCGATGCCCGGCACATGTGGCCAGGTCTTCACCAGCCCGCCGCCACTGGACGACAGGCACAACCCGTCCTTGTAGTTGAGCGTCGAATACTCCACCGCGACGGTCACCTCGCCCTCGGGCAGGCGGCTCTCATCGAGCTCCTTCACCGAGGCCCGGGCGTTCCCGTCATCATCCTTTTCCACCAGCAGCGCCTTGAACATCGCTATCCCCTTTCTCTCGTGCCCGCGCGGGTGCGCGGGTTCTTTCAGTTCCAGAAGGCCGCATGCACCCGCGCGGCGCGGGGGCCGTCCGGGGTCATGGCCTCAAGTTCGGTGCCCGCATCCCAATGCGTGACCCGGACCATGCCGATGGCCGCGTTGGCCCCGAAATCCGGCAACCATGCGGCCGAGCTGATCCACTCGATCCGATTGGGGTAGACCGCGCAATCCACACCCTCCGAGAAGGGCGTGCGCCGCAACCGGCGCGAGGGGGAGAGCCCCGGAAGCGTCATCGGCGGGCTCATCGGCCGGGGCCTGCCCAGTCGATCTGGCAAATCTCGGCCGAGCGGCCGTCGAAATCCCACACCCGGCCGAAGGCGCGCACGCGGCCCTTGGTGGCGGTGGCCACGGTGATGTCGGGGCCCATCCAGTACTGGGTGTTGCGCACCACGATATCCTGATCGGGGTCGTCGCCCGGGACGGGAACGACCTCGCCCTGGATCTTGCGCCCCACGGTGAGCCGACGGGTCTTGCCCTCGGTCTCGAAGCTCACCGGCGCGCGCTCGGCGCCCAGAAACTCGCTCACCAGCATCCCGAAGAGCCCCGTGGTGCCCCTCGCCGCCCCCGAGAAGATGTTGATCAGCCCCTCATAAGCGTCATCGGAGGCGCGCTCATCGATGAAGGCCGCCGCCTTCCAGTTGCCGCGCGCCATGAGCCCCGGAATTTCCAAGAGCAGCCCGACATTGAGCCCCGCAAGATCGGCCTCGCCGTACTGGCCCTCGTCGATGCGCACGCCCGCCCAGGCCTGGCAGTAGCCCTCGGTCGGCGGGTGCTTGCCCAGGCTGACCACGCAGGGGCAGAACACCGTGCAGTTGCAGTTGAGGATCAGCTCGCCCCGGATCGCCCAGGGCACCTGCCCGACCGGCGGTTTGTTCATTGTCTCCGTCGTCATCGTAGTCCTCCCCGTCACATCATCACCGCCAGCGCCGCGCCGCCCAGCAGGGCAAGCCCGAGCGGGCGGGTCAGCACGCGCCCGATTTCGGGCAGTTTCTCCACTGTCATCAGGATCATGGCCAGCCCCATCCAGGCGAGGTTCATCGTCCCGCCCACGAAGGCCAGCGCCATCAGCGCCCAACAGCAGCCTAGGCACAGCGCCCCCAGCCGCAGCCCCATGCGCGCCGCCGCGCCCGGCCCCGCGCCCCAGTGCTGCATGAAGAAGGTCAGCGGCGCGCGGCAGCGGCTCAGACAGGCGTCCTTGAGCGCCGAGAACTGGTAGAGCCCCGCGCCACCCAGCAGCGCGGCGGTGAGCCAGCGCGAGCTGCTCTCGCCCAGCGGCGTGAGCATCCCCGCCCCGGCCAGCCCGAGCTGCGCCCCGGTGGCGAGAAGCGCGAAGCCCAGCCAGACAGCCAGATACCCTGCCAGAAGTGCCGCGAAACCCGCGCGCTGCCCCGCCCGGCCCTGCATCAGGTCGTCATAGGTCGCCAGTGCGGGCAGGAAGCTCGGCGCCATCATCGCCACCGACATCGCCGCCCACATCAAGAAAATCGACGGCGCCCCGGCCAGCCCCGGCTCGACGATGCACAGCGCGGCCCAGAACTCCGCCCCGTAGAGCGACGCAGCCGCCAGCAGATCGGCCGGAAGCTGCATCGCGTAAAGCGCGGCCCATGCACCCAGGACGAGCCCGAAGAAGCCCAGCCAATGCACGCCGCCGATGCGGCGGATACGATCCGCAAGTGTCATCTCGGCCCCGTCTCGCCTGTTGCCCGGGCTGCGGAATCAGCTAGAATGAGAATGTCAGACATTTGAATGTCTGACAAATGATTTGATTGTCCGACATTGGAGTCCCTGTCGGGCCACCACCCGAGTGGAGCGATGCATGCAGACCCGGCTTGACCCCGACCGCGACCTCTCAGCGCAGATCTCGGCCGCGATCCGCGATGCCATCGTCTCGGGGCAGCTTATCGTCGATGCGCGCCTGCCCTCGGAGGCCGAGCTGGCGGAGAATTTCGGCGTCTCGCGCTCCACCGTGCGCGAGGCGCTCAAGCGCCTTGCCGCGCAGAACCTGATCCGCACCCAACGCGGCGCGGGCGGCGGGGCCTTCGTCAACCGGATGAGCTTCGAGGAGGCGCGCGGGCATCAGGTCACCACCGCGACGCTGCTGCTGTCGATGAACGAGGTCGATTTCGAGACCGCCTGCGAGGCGCGATTTGCGCTGGAGCGCGCCTGCCTGCCGCTGGCCGCAGCACGGCGCGGGCCCGAGGAACTGGCTTTGATGCGCGCCGAGATCACGCGCCAGCGCGATGGTGAGCTCGACGATGTCGGGTTCTGTGCCTCGGATGTGGCCTTCCACTGCGCGCTGGTCGAGGCCGCGGGCAACCCTGTGCTGACCTATCATCTGGCCGGGGCGATCGAGGCGATGCAGCCGCTGATGAACATGATTACCTTCACCGCCCGCTCGCGCGCGCGCATCCTGGCGCTGCACGAGGCCATCGCGGACGACATCGAGGCACGCGACGCCGCGCGCGCCGATGCGGCGCTGATGGAGTTGGCCGATTACACCCGC
>PWLT01000092.1 GCA_003558415.1 Hyphomicrobiales bacterium | reverse complement strand
CGGTAATCGGCCAGTTTCTTCTGTCCGTGAGTGGTGGGGGCGTCGAAGTCAGGGGCCTGTTCGTTCAGCCGCGGCATGGGGATCGGGGTCATGTCGGTCATGGGTCTTGCTCCATCTGTGTTGCCTTGCTGAGCAGGGATGTAGACCCTTGCATGCGATTATGGAAACGAATAAAAAACATCACTATGATCGCTTTTATCAATAACATGCCGCTGCCATGCTGACCCTTCGCCAGCTTCGCTTCCTCGTGGCTCTGGATGATGAGCTGAACTTCACCCGCGCCGCGGAGCGCTGCCATGTCACCCAATCGACGCTGAGCGCAGGTGTGCAGGCTTTGGAGGATCATCTCGGCCTGCGGCTGGTCGAGCGCACAAGGCGCAGCGTGATGATGAGCGAGGTCGGCGCCGAGATCGCCGAGCGCGCCCGTGGCGTTCTTCTGGCCACGCGGGAGATCGAGGAGATTGCCGCCGCGCAGCTGCGCCCCGAGGAAGGCGACCTGCGCCTTGGGGCGATCCCCACGGCGGGGCCGTTTCTGCTGCCCCCGGCGCTGCCGCGCATCCGGGCTGCCTTCCCGTCGTTGCGGCTCTATCTGCGCGAGGAACTCACCGAGAGCCTTCTGGACGGGGTGGCCACGGGCCGGCTCGACCTCGCGCTGATCGCACTTCCCTTCGAGATCGGCGCGCTTGAGTGCATGAAGCTCTTTACCGATGGCTACCACCTTGCCGCGCCGCGCGGGCATTGCGGGGCGCTCACCGATGATGGCGAGCAGTTGCTGCTGCTGGAGAAAGGGCACTGCCTGCAGCGCCATGCGCTCAGCGCCTTCCCCGAGCGCCGGCTGGAGCAGGATGAAAGCTTCGCCGCCACCAGCCTGACGACGCTGGTCTCCATGGTCAGCGAAGGGCTGGGGATCACGCTGCTGCCCGATTTGGCCGTGGCGGCCGGCGTGGCCGCACAGCATGACATCACACTCGCCCCGCTGCCCGACGCCAACCCGCGCGAGGTGGTGCTGGTCTGGCGCAAGACCTCGCCCCGCATTGCCGTCTTCGAGGGGATCGGCGCGGCGCTCAAGCAAACGCATGCGGCGATGGTCAAGCGCCGACCTCGGCCGGGCACGCCAACGCCGCCGCTGCGAAGGCAATGAATTCGGATGCCCGCAACACGCGCTTTCGGCGTCAGCGGGCATTGATGAAGTGATTGCCCCGCCGCGCCGCTGTTCGGTCTCCGGCATGGAGGACTCGACTCCGATGCGGCGGGATATTATCAAGAACAAATCAGGAACTTTTGGTGTCCGGGATGTTCGGCGGGAACGCGAAGCGCATCGTCTGCATGTGGTTTCCCCGGTTGGCGAGTGACCGGATTCTGCGCGCACAGCCGATTGATGCGCCCTTCGCCCTCACGATCCGGCAGAACAACACGGAGCGGCTCCACTGCCTCGACGTCCGGGCCGAAGGGGCGGGGCTGCACCGGGGCATGAACCTGACCGACGCCCGGGCCTTCTGCCCCGATCTGCTCACCCGCCCGGCGCGGCCCGATCTCGACGCGCGCTTTCTGGCCGCGCTGCGGCGCTGGGCCATGCGCTGGTGCCCCTGGGTCGGGCGCGAGGGGGCGGACGGGCTGGTTCTGGATGTCACCGGCTCGGCCCATCTGTGGGGGGGCGAGGCCGCCATGCTGGATGACATGCGCGCCCGGGCCGCGCGTGCGGGTCTGACGCTGCGGCTGGGGCTGGGGGATACGCGTGGCGCGGCCTGGGCGTTTGCCCATTACGGCCGCGACGACGGGGACGGGCTGAGCGCCCTGCCTGTCGCCGCCTTGCGGCTCGAGGCCGGGACCGTCACCGCCCTGCAACGGCTGGGGCTGCGCAGCATCGGCGATCTGGCCGCGACGGCCCGCGCGCCGCTCGCCCGCCGCTTCGGGCCGGAGGTGCTGTTTCGGCTCGATCAGGCGCTCGGCGCCGCGCCCGAGGCAATCTCGCCCGAAGCCGAGCCGCCCCATTACGGCGTGCGCCAGACCTTCCCCGAGCCCATCGGCCTTGTCGCCGATGTGATGGCCGCCACCGCGCGGCTGCTCAAGGTGCTGTGCGACAAGCTCCACGCGCAGGAGGCCGGGGCGCGCCGGCTGGTGCTGACCCTGCGCCGGGTCGACCGGGGCAGCCAGCAGGTCGAACTGCGCCTGGCCGCCGCGATGCGCGATGCGCAGCGCATCCTGCCGCTGTTCGAGCGCGGGGTGTCCGAGGTGGAGGCCGGCTTCGGCATCGACATGATGCGGCTCGAGGCCAGTGTGGTGGAGCCGCTGCCCGTGCGGCAGACCGGCCTCGCACCGGCGCGGGACGCCCCCGACCGGCTGAGCGATCTGATCACCCGGATCGGCACGCGGATCGGGCTGGAGAATGTGCTGCGCCTTCTGCCCGCCGAGAGCCATATCCCCGAACGCAGCTTCATCGTCGCACCGGCGGCGTACAGCGCACCCGAAAGCGGCTGGGCGAACCCGCGCCCGCGGCCCCTGCAACTGTTTCCGCCCGAGCCCATCACGGGCACGGGCCACCGCCCGCCCGCGCGGTTTCGCTGGCGGCGCATGGCGCTGAGCACGGCGCGCGCCACCGGCCCCGAGCGGATCGCCCCCGAATGGTGGCTCGATGATGAGAACTGGCATTCGGGGCTGCGCGACTACTGGCAGGTCGAGACACATCAGGGCCGGCGGCTGTGGCTGTTCCATACACCGCAGAACCCCGGCTGGTTCGTGCATGGGGAATTCGCATGAGCTCTTCTCCCGCGACGGACAGGCAGGCTCCCGGCCCCGCACCTCCGCGCCATGCGGAGCTTTGCGTCACCTCGAACTTCACCTTCCTGACCGGCGCCTCGCATCCCGAGGAACTGGTGCTGCGCGCGGCCGAGCTGGGGCTCGAGGCCATCGCCATCACCGACCGCAACAGCCTGGCGGGGGTGGTGCGGGCCTGGACGGCGCTGAAAACCCTGCGCGCGGAAAGCGAAAAGGCGCTGCGGGTGCGCTCGGCCACGCGGGTGGACGCCTCCTCCCGGCAGGAGGTCGCGGCCCAAGAACTGCCGCATTCCCCCTTGGAGCGCTTGCCGAAGCTGATCGTGGGCGCGCGCCTCGTGCTGCGCGACTGCCCCGTCGAATGGATCGCCCTGCCCACCGATCGCGCGGCATATCACCGGCTGGCCCGCTTGCTGACACTGGGCAAGCGCCGCGCGGGAAAGGGCGAATGCCATCTCGATCCGGGTGATCTCGAAACGGGGTGCCGGGGCATGATCCTGATCGCCCTGCCGCCCGCCGATCCCAAGGCCGCGCGCGCGCCTCTCCAGCGGCTGCAGCGCCGCTATCCCGGTCATGTCTTTCTGGGTGCCGCACCGCGCTATGACGGCTCGGATCAGGCCTGGTTCGATGCCTGCGCGGACCTGGCGCTGCGCTGCGGCACGCCCATGGTGGCGGTGGGCGATGTGCTGATGCACCGCGCCGCGCGGCGCCAGCTTGCCGATGTGCTGACCTGTCTGCGCGAGGGGCTCACCATCGACCGGATCGGCACGCGCGCGCTGCCCAATGCCGAACGGCGGCTGAAGGGGGCGGCGGAGATGGCCCGGCTCTACCGCCGCCACCCCGGGGCGATCCGGCGCACATTGGAGATTGCCGCGCGCTGCGGTTTCGATCTTGGCGAGCTCAGCTACGAGTATCCCGACGAGATCGCGCAGGGCGAAACCCCGCAGGCCCGGCTTGAGAGGCTGACGCGGGAGGGGATCGCCCGCCGCTATCCCAAGGGGGCGCCGCCACGGGTGGACGGGCTTGTCGCGAAGGAACTCGCGCTGGTGGCCGAGCTGGGCTATGCGGCCTATTTCCTGACCGTCCACGACATCGTGGCCGAGGCGCGACGGCGCGGCATCCTGTGCCAGGGGCGCGGCTCGGCGGCCAATTCGATCCTGTGCTATCTGCTGGGCATCACCGATGTCAGCCCCGACATGATCGGCATGGTGGTGGAGCGTTTCATCTCGCGCCATCGCGGCGAGCCGCCCGATATCGACGTGGATTTCGAGCATGAGCGCCGCGAGGAAATCATCCAGTGGATATACGAGCGCTACGGCCGCCATCGCGCCGGGCTCTGCGCCACGGTCATCCATTTCCGCACCCGTGCCGCGATCCGCGAGGTGGGCAAGGTCATGGGGCTGAGCCAGGATGTGACGGCCGGGCTTTCGGGCCAGATCTGGGGGATGTCGAATGGCGGCCCCGACCCGGCGCGTATCCGCGAGCTGGGCCTCGACCCGCGCGACCGGCGGCTTTCGCAGACCATCCGCCTGATCGGCGAGATCATCGGCTTCCCGCGCCATCTTTCCCAGCATGTCGGCGGCTTCGTCATCACCCGCGGGCAGCTCGACGAGCTGTGCCCGATCGAGAATGCCGCGATGGAGGGGCGCACGGTCATCGAATGGGACAAGGACGACATCGACGCGCTGGGCATTCTCAAGGTCGATGTGCTCAGCCTCGGCATGCTGACCTGCATCCGCAAAACCTTCCAGCTGCTGGAACAGCACGCGCAGACCCGCATGACACTGGAAACGGTGCCGCAGGAGGATGCCGCGACCTATGAAATGCTGTGCCGCGCCGATGCGGTCGGCGTGTTCCAGGTGGAAAGCCGCGCGCAGATGAATTTCCTGCCGCGGATGAAGCCCGCCACCTTCTACGATCTGGTGATCGAGGTGGCCATCATCCGCCCCGGCCCGATTCAGGGCGGCATGGTCCAGCCCTATATCCGGCGCCGGCAGGGGCTGGAGGCGCCGGAACCCTTCGGCCCCGCGCTGGAGGAGGTCACGCGCAGGACGCTGGGCGTGCCGCTGTTTCAGGAACAGGCCATGCAGATCGCCGTTGTCGGCGCGGGCTATTCCGCCGATGAGGCCGACCGGCTGCGCCGCTCGCTGGCCTCGTTCCGGCGCATGGGCACCATCGGCGCGCATCGCGAGCGTTTCGTGGGCGGCATGATGGCAAACGGCTACAGCCGCGAGGTTGCCGAAGCCTGTTTCGCCCAGATCGAGGGCTTTGCCGATTACGGCTTTCCCGAAAGCCACGCGGCGGCCTTCGCCATGCTGACCTATGTGTCGTCCTGGCTGAAATGCCATCACCCCGCGGCCTTTGCCTGCGCGCTGCTCAACAGCCAGCCGATGGGCTTTTACGCCCCCGCGCAGATCGTTCGTGACGCGCGCGAGCATGGCGTGGAGGTCCGCCCCGTCTGCGTGAATCGCAGCACCTGGGACAACAGGCTTGAACACCGCGCCGACGGGGCGCTGGCCCTGCGGCTGGGGTTTCGCCAGATCAAGGGATTGCGCGAGGAGGATGCAGGCTGGATCGTGGCCGCGCGCGGCAATGGCTATCCCGATCCCGAAAGCCTCTGGCTGCGCGCAGGTGTCGCGCCCGCCGTTCTGGAGCGACTGGCCGAGGCCGATGCCTTTGCCGGTCAGGGGCTGACGCGGCGCGATGCGCTCTGGGCGGTACGGGCCATCCGCTCCCCCGCGCCGCTGCCGCTGTTTTCCGACCCGATCGACGGCGAGGGGCTGCGCGAGGCGGCGGTGACCCTGCCGCCCATGCATCTGGGCGAAGAGGTGGTGGAGGATTACGTCGCGCTGCGCCTGAGCCTGCGCGCCCATCCGATGGAGCTCCTGCGCCCCGCCATCGCCGCGCTGACCGCGCATGAGCGGTTGACTGCCGTGCCCCCCGGTCGCCTGAGCGTCTGCGGTCTGGTCATCACCCGCCAGCGCCCCGGCACGGCCTCGGGGGTGATCTTCCTGACGCTGGAGGATGAAACCGGGGTCGCGAATATCGTGGTCTGGCCGAAGATCTATGAGCGCTTTCGCCGGATCGTCATGGGCGGGCGGCTGCTGCGCGTGAGCGGGCGGATCGAGCGCCAGGGCATCGTCGTCCACCTGATCGCCGATCACATCGAGGATCTCTCGCACCGACTCGGCGATCTCGGCCACCCGATGGACGAGGCCGTGGGCCTGACCCGCCCCCAGGCCGACGACGCCCCCCGCCCGCCGCGCTACCCGCCCCGCGCGCGCCACCCGCGCGAACAGGCCAAACGCCTGTTCCCCAGCCGCGATTTCCGTTGAGAACCAGCATTGCATCAACACATTGTGCGCCCTATCACAGGGCAGCTACGTTACAGTGCGGGGCAGGTTATATCACTCGCGGTGCGGGGTTATTCATCTCCTGCACATGAATCGATTCAAACCATCACCGACCAGGATTGCCCATGCCGCGTACAGCACGATTGTTCTGGTTCGCACCAATGCTCATTGCTCTGCCCGCAATGGCACAGGATGCGGATCTTGCCGAACTCCAGGACCAGGCCGCCGATGCGGGCTGGACACTCAGCCGTGCGCCGGAACACCAGCAGGATAGGCAGGAGCATCCGCTTCTGCTGCTGAAGGACGACGCAATCATCGCCATGGCGGCGGTGGAGCGCACGGGCGCCAGCCCGGATGGTGCGCTGCGCCTGAGCGATCTGCGGATGCTGCAGGCCCGTCCGGGCTCCCGCAGCGGCGAGTTGCGCGCGCAGCGGCTTACGGTTCCCGATTTCGAGGCGCTGGATATGCTTCTCGCCCCCGCCACGCTGGCGGAGGTTGTCTGCCAGCGCGGTCCCGGACGCCCGCTCGATCTTGTGGCGGACTCGGTGGAGTTGAGCGCCGATCCCGATGCCATGGCGCGCGGTCAGGCCGAACCGGAAACCCTGCGTCTGGCGCAACTGACCCTGAGCGCTGCGCGCACCGGGGCGGCAGAGCCGTGCCGGATCGAGATTCAGGCTTCCGGGCGCATGATCGAGTTGAATGCGGCCGATGCGACACGCGCCGAAGTCGAAGGCATCGCCCTCAACGCACGCGGTGAGGCCGACCGGATCGACAGTTTCCAGTTCGATCTGCGCATCGACGACGCGAGCGCCCATGCCGGCACCGATCTGTTGCTGGAGTTCAGCATGCTCGCGCTGGAGTTTACCCATGACGATCTGACCGTCCTGCCCGAGACCGACGACGCAGCGACCCCCGGCCTGCTTGCGGGGCTTGCGACTGGGCAGGGGGCGCTTCGCTTCGAGATGACGGGATTCGCGCTGCCGTTGCGGGGATTGCTGCCGGCGGATATCGCCCTGCCGGAGGAAATCCTCCGGCAAATCCCGCAAGAGCGCATCGCAGGGGGTCTTGCCCTGCAACTGACGCTCGCACAAGGCGCGGCCCAGGCGAATCTGGATGCGGATCTGTCCGGCCTGACGCGCCTTCACGCGCGGATGAATGCGCAACTGCCCGCGACCCCGGGGGGCATGGAGGTGTTGCCGGGCGTGCCCCCCGAGATCACGGGAATGAGCCTGGACGGTGCCGAGCTGTCCTGGCAGGACATGGGGGCCGACGCCATTGTCACGCATTATTCCGGCGAGGGTATCGCGCAACATGCCGACCGGTTGCTGGCACCCGCCGCGCGGGTGCTTCCCGAAGCTCTGGTCACGCAGCTGCGCAGCGGCGTCGCCGATTGGCTCGCGTTGGGCCTGTCGGGTGAGGCCTGGCTTTCCCTGGCACCGCAGGAGCCTGTTTCGCTTGCCCGCGTGGCGTCGCAGATGCTGTTTTCCCCCGCGGCCGTTCCCGAGTTGATCGGGCTCAAGCTGGAGCGCTGATTGTCGCGACGGCGGCGGTGAATCGGATCGCCCGCAACATCCGCTGAAGCGCGAATGTCGCGCCGTTCAAGCGCGACACGCCCGAGTGGCGGTATCCGACCCCTGCGCCGCGCTCGAGCGAACCGAGGGGCAGCGTGGTGCAGGCCGTGGGATCGGGCGAGGGCAGGGGGAGACGGAGGCCGCGCCTGGGAGAGCCGACGCGACGCGTATCAGCGTGATATGCGCGGCGCCATTCGGCACTCAGTCCGATGCCTTCATGCGATGCGCCAGCATGACCAGCGCAGCCAGGCCGAGCGCTGCACCGAACAGCATCATCGAGCCGCTCAGATCCTCCATCAACTCGGGCCTGAGCGCCAGTGCCCCCGCCAGGGCCACCATGACGGCGCCGCCGAAAAGCTTGAGCGCGCGGCCATGATGCTCGCCCATCCGGCCCAGGCTCATGCCGGTGACCGCGATCGCGAAGATCGCCAGCTCGACGCTCAGATAGATCAGCACATAGACCGCCAGAAGCCCCACGAAACCCGCCCCGCCGACATCGCGCTCGGCCAGGATGCCCGACCAGATGACGGGAAAGCCCGCCGTGCAGGGCAGTTCCACCAGCGCAATCCCCGCGGCCATGGCCACGGTCGCGCCGATCAGCGCGGGCACGCTCATGTCCTGCTGGCGCAGCCGGCGCAGGCGCTGATAGATGCCGCGTTTCTGCCCCTCGGGGATCGAGAAGGTGATCCCGCGCCCGTACCAGAAATAGTCCTTCATGCTGACAATACCGAAGCCTAGCGCGAAAAGGGCCACCGCCCAGCGCACCCATGGCAGGGCGAAGGCAAAGGCCAGAACGCCGAACAGCCCGGCGATAAAGGCGCCATAGATCAGCGCCGTGGTGAGCAGGAAGCTGATGCCCACGACCGCCACCCGGCGGCGCGAGCCCGAGGCGATGACCATCCCCAGCAGCAGGGTCAGCACCCAGAGCGAGCAGGGGTTGAAGCCGTCGACGAAGGCGATCAGGACGGTCAGGCCGAGGACCGAGGCGGCGGCCCGGTCGACCTCGCCCAGCAGGGGCAGGTGCAGCCCGTCGCCGGGCGTCGGCAGAGCCGCGTCGCCGGCGAGCAGGGCGGCGATGGCCGCCTCGATCTCGGCGCGCTGGCCGGGCGTGTCTCCCACCCAGGCGCGCGGGCCGAGCATGAGCGTCGGCACATGGGTCGGGCTTATGCCACGTGCGGCGGCCATCTCCCGGAAGCGCGCGTGATGGCGGTCGGTGCGCGACAGTTCCATCTCCTCCACCCGCAGGCCGGGGAAGCGGGCTTCCAGCCCCTCCAGCCAGGGCTTCTGGCGGATGCAGACCGGGCAGTCGACGCTCCAGAACACATG
>PWLT01000023.1 GCA_003558415.1 Hyphomicrobiales bacterium | reverse complement strand
TGCGCCTCGAGACGATCTTTGCCGGTGTCATGCCTTTCTGGGCCGCGATGGCCGTCGCGATGGGGCTGCTCGTGATCTTCCCCGAGATCGCGCTGACGCTGCCGAACGCCATGTTCGACCGCTGAAGACCTGCCCGGGCGCGCCTTTCGCGGCCGCCCGGGCCGGTGACTGAAGTCGGCGCCCATGGCCGAAAATCTGGGGGCACACGAAGGGCGCCGGGCACTGACAGTGAGTGAAATCCGTCAGACGTCATTCATGAATTTCTCGCCGGGAAGATCATCAAGCGGATGGATCGGGCGCGGCACCCGGGTATAACGCAGCCGATCAAGCCGAGGGCTGGCCAGCCCGCCGCCATCAACCAGCGCAATCCTCCCGGCAATCGGGGCATAGGCCGCACGGAAATGTTGCGCCGACTTGAGTGCCACCACTCCCGCGTCGGCCGGATCCGCGCCATTGCTACGAAAGATCTCAAGATCCAGCGCCTGAATGGCCAAGCTGGTGACCAGTACCCGCACCCCGCCGACCCGCAATAGCGCAGAGCGCCCTGCAGATTGCGCCACACCTTTCCACATCGGGCCGCCGCAGATGAAATTTCCATCCCCCAGATGCAGCACCTCGGCCCTGACCCGCAGCGGCGCGCCGCCCCGCGCAGGGTCGCACTTGCCACCCAATGCCAGATCAAGCCAAGCGCCTACACCGACGCGAGCTGCCATTGCCACGGCCTCGGGATCGCTCAGCGCTCCCAGCAATGCATCCTCGACATCGGCCTCGTATAGCGCGCGCAACAGCGACGTCGAATCGCCATAGGCACCGTCGCCGGGGTTGTCGGCAATATCGGCCAGCACCAGCGGCCCGGCGTCGCTGTCGCCACCGGGCACACGTGCAAGAGCCAGCTCCGCGGCTTCCTCGGGAGTTAGCAGCGGCTCCTGCTCGCTGTCGCGTGTGGCCCACATCCGCGCGGCCAGCGCATCTGCGATCTGCGCGGCACGCTCGGGCGCACCGGCATGCACCACGGTCACACTGGGGCCGATCTCGGGCACATCGGAGAACGAGAAACCCGCATTGAGGCTGACATCAAGCACCCCGCCGGCGCGCTCCTCTGACAGCGCCTCGGCCTCGGCCATCAGCCCCTCCATGGGCGCGCGGTCGGTCCGCCCGCCCTCGGGCATGGTGATCATCGGCGGCTTGCGGATCACGGTTTGCGGGCGGGAGCCGTCGCCGGCCAACGTCTGCGCCACGATCCGCGCCGCGCGGCGCCCGGTGTCGGCCATGTCCACATGCGGGAATGTCCGGTAGGACAGGATCGCGTCCGCCGTTTCGGCCATTTCGGGGGCCAGATTGGCGTGCAGGTCGAGCGTTACGGCAATCGGCACCTGCGGACCAAGGATCTGGCGCAGCTCGGCCACCAGCCGAGCGTCGCCATCGCCGCCATTGCTCAGTACCATCGCCCCATGCAGTGACAGGATCGCCGCGTCGAACGGCCCCTGCTGGCGCGCCGCGCGCAAGATCGCTGTGGCAAAGGCCGACCAGGCATCCGCGCCCACCGGCCCGCCGGGGGTCGCAAATGTCGCCACCGGCGTGACCAGCCGCCACCCGTGTTCACGGGCGACATCAATCACCCCGGCGACCTCGTTCTGGGTGCCGTCCAGCGCGGCGGGCACGGCCTCGCCCTCATGGCAATAGAACCCGCGAAAGGCGGCCTCGCCGGTAATCCTTTTGCAGAAAGTGTTCGTCTCGTGCATGAATTGCGCGAGCAGCACCTTTCGCGTCATGTGCGTCTCCCCGTCACTTGTCGTGGCGGGCACGCATGCGGCAATGTGCCGAGCATCAGAGGAAGCCCGTTCCTACACCGCACCGCGCGGGCTGTGCAACGATGTTTTCGGAGACCCGGATGCCCGACGTTCAACTGCGCTATTTCGTGACGGTCGCGAATGAGGGCTCGATCCGCAAAGCCGCCGAAATCCTGAACCTCGCGGCCTCGGCGCTGAGCCGGCGCATGACCCAGATCGAGGAAGAGCTGGGCGTGCCCCTGTTCGAACGTCATGCGCGTGGGCTGCGGCTGACCGAGGCGGGGCGCATCTATTACGACCACGCGCGCCAGACCCTGCGGCAGGAGGCCTGGGCCATCGGAGAAATCGAGGCGATCCGCGACTTGCGCCGCGGCCAGATCCGTACGGTCTGCGTGGAAGGCACGATCGGCAGCATCATGACCGAGGCCATCGCCGAGTTTCGCCCCGGATCGCCGGGAGTCAAACTGTCGGTCATACGCGCCGGGAGCACGGGAGTGGTGCGCGCCGTCGCCGCCGACGAAGCCGATCTGGGCCTGGCGTTCGACCCGCCCTCGCACCGCGATGTCATGGTGATCACCGAGGCCCGCGCCCCGCTTTACGCCGTCTGCGCACCGGGTTTCGACCTGCCGCCCGGCCCGCTCGGGCTGGCCGATCTGGCGCGCCATCCGCTCGCGATTCCGCCCGACAGCAGCTATGGCATCCGCGATGTGATCGACCGGGTGGTGCGCCAGCATGCCGATATCGTGCTCGACCCTCCCCTGATCTGTGATTCCATCTATGGGCTGACCGGGTTTGCACTGCGTGGTCAGGGGGTTGCGATCCTGCCGATGTGTTCGATCCTCGAAGAGATCGCCGACGCCCGTCTCGAGACGCGTCCGCTCACCGACCCGGCGCTCAGCGGTGCGCGGCTGGCCCTGCTGGCACGGCGGCACCGCACCCTGCCACCGGTCGCGCGACGGTTCTGCTCCATCCTTTCGCAGAAGCTGATCGCGGCGCGTGCGTGAGGGTCAGGTGTGCGCATTTCGGCAATCCGGTGTCGAATAGTTGTGCTTGTATGTGAACACAGCTCTGCCGCACGCTTGGGATCGGGCCGAATGCGGGTCTGTGCCGGGCATCGGAGGCTGACCGGACGACACGTCAGAAAGCTGAACGCAATTGAACGCCCGGCTGCGCGCGCGATCATGTGCCAGCTCCGGCAATCGAGCCGTCGGTGGGCTGCCGGGCATCTGCCGAAACGAGGGCCACACAACAGGAGAGACGGGAATGATCCAATTTGGAAGAACTGCTCTGGCAGGTGCAGCATTTGCCCTGCTTGCCGCGCCGGTTCTGGCGCAGGACATAACGATCACCGTGGCGCATGAGGAACCGGCCGATGCCAGCACCTCGGCCGCGCATCTCTCGGCGCTGGTGTTCAAGGACATCATCGAAACGCGCTCGAACGGCACCATGGCCGTGGATATACAGGCCGCCAGCGCTCTCGGTGACCAGCGCGAGCGGATGGAGCTGACCCAGGCCGGCATCATTGAGGTCAACATCGCCGCCATCGGCGGATTGGCGCAGTTCTACCCGGCGATCAACGCCATCGAGTTGCCTTTCGCCTTTCCTGACGAAGTGGTGGCCGACCGGGTGTTCGACGGGCCCTTCGGCCAGGCGCTGGCCGAGGAGTTCCACACCGCGACAGACCTGCGCCTGCTGGCGGTGACGGCGGGCGATTTCTATGTCTTCACCAACAGCTCACGCGAGGTGCGCTCCCCCGCTGACATGGAGGGGCTGCGCGTGCGCACCATGTCGGTGCCCAGCCACGAGGCGATGATGAACGCGCTTGGCGCCGCGGCAACCCCGGTGCCCTGGGACGAGCTTTACAGCGCGCTTGAAACCGGCGTCGTCGATGCCCAGCACAACCCGATCCCGATTGTCGCCGTGGGCAACCTGCAAGAGGTGCAGAGCTATGCAACGGTCACCAATCACCTCTACGGTGCCGATTGGTGGGTGACGAGCGACATGTTCCTCGACAGCCTGACGCCCGAGCAGAAGCGCATCTTCACCACCGCGGTCGAGGCAGCCAAGGTCGCCGGACGGGGTGCCAAGATGGGCCTGCGGGCCGATCAGTTCGGCACCGCCTTCCTCGAAGAAGCCGGGCTCGAGGTCTATGCTCCCTCGCCCGAAGAGTTGGCCGAGTTCCGCGAACTGGCCGTGCCGGCGGTGATGGAGGTGCTTGCCGACGAAATCGGCCCCGAGGCCGTCGACCTGGCCGAGGCCCTGCTTGCTGCGGTGGCCGAGGCCGAGGCCGAGCTCTACGGCACCGACTGACCGATCCCGCACATCTGGGCTGCGCCCGGCCAAGCCCGCGCCGGGCGCAGCATCGCCTTTCTCGACAACAGGAGCCTGCCGCAGGTGTCTCGCCTTGCCCATAGCCTGAACAGGCTGTCGCGCTGGCTCGAGATGGCCACAGTCATCCCGCTGGTGGCAGCGGGGGCGACGATGGTGGCGGTGGTGCTGGCGGCGACCTTCTACCGATATGTACTCAACGCGCCGATTTCCTGGTCCGAGGAACTGGCGCGCTACCTGATGATCTGGATCGGGTTGGTGGGCGCCTCGGTCACGCTGCGCCACGGCGAGCATATCCGCATCACCGCTATACGCGACCGGCTGCCTGCGCCCGTCCGGCTGCTGGGCGACCTGGTGGTGGCGGCGCTGATCGGATGGTTCCTGTGGATCATGACGGTCGAGGGATGGGCCGCGGCTGAACGCGGCGCCCGGCAGGTTTCTCCCGCACTCAGGGTGTCGATGATGTGGCCGCTTCTGGCGGTGCCGGTGGCCGGGGCACTGATGCTGGCGCAGCATGTGATTCAGACTCTGCTGATGCTGATGGGCGAGCGCGCGGGCGCCGCGCAAGAGCCCCCCACAGGCGGAGGCACGATCTGATGGTCTGGCTCATCCTGGGGGTCTTTGCCGCGCTGGTGCTGTTCGGCACTCCGCTGGCCTTTGCCATCGGGATCACGGCGCTGGTGGCGCTGGTGCAATCCGACGGGCCCAGCCTGATCCGGCTGGTGCCGATGCGGCTCTTTTCGGGCATCGACATGTTCTCGCTGATGGCGATGCCGTTCTTCATCCTGGCCGGCGACATCATGAACCGCATCCGCATCACCGACCGGCTGGTCGATCTGGCCAATGCGCTGGTGGGCCGGGTGCGCGGCGCGCTGGCACATGTCAATGTGCTGGTCTCGGTGTTCTTTGCCGGACTGACCGGGGCGGCGGTGGCCGACACAGCGGCCATCGGGCGCATGATCATCCCGGCCATGGCCGCTCAGGGCTACCGCCGCGATTTCGCCGCTGCCGTCACCGCGGCCTCTTCGGTGATCGGGCCGATCATCCCGCCCTCGATCATCATGGTGATCTATGGCTCGCTGATGCAGGTCTCGATCGCAGGGCTCTTCGCGGCCGGGGTGGTGCCGGGCATCCTCATGGCGCTGGCGCTGATGGGCTATATCGCGCTCCGCGCCCGGCGCGACGACCTGCCGGTGGCGCATCTGCGCGGCGAGACACCGCCGCTGGGCACGGCTCTGCGCCGCGCCATCGTGCCACTGATGATGCCGCTCATCATTCTGGGCGGCATCCTGGGCGGGGTCTTCACCCCGACCGAGGCCGCGGCAGTGGCCGTGCTTTACGCGCTTGTCGTGGGCGTGGTGCTTTACCGAAATTTCGGCCTGCGCGACCTGTGGCAGGTGCTCTACGACATGGTCCGCGCCTCGGGGGCGGTGTTCATCATCCTTGCCGCCGCGTCGATCCTGGGCTGGGTGCTGGCGAAAGAGGGCATCCCGCAGCAACTGGCCGATCTGCTTCTGGGCATCAGCGACAACCCGTTGGTTTTCCTTTTTGTCGTGTCGCTAGCGTTGTTGCTGATCGGCATGTTCATGGAGATGACGGCCATCCTGATCATCCTCGGCCCGATCCTGCACCCGATCGCGGTGTCGCTGGGCATCGACCCACTGCATTTCGGGATCGTCATGATCGTCAACCTCAACATCGCGCTGGCCACGCCACCGCTGGGGGCGTGCCTTTTCGTGGCGTCATCGGTCGGCAAGGTCCGGTTCGAGGATGTGGCCTGGCGCATTCTGCCCTTCATCCTGGTCGAGGTCGCGGTGCTGGCCGCGGTGGTCTACATCCCGGCGATTTCGCTGACGCTGCCGCGTCTGCTCGGCTTCGTCTGATCCGGTTCGTTACAGCAAGCAAGGAAGCCCCGCGATGGCGCAAGACATCATCCTTTTCGGCCTTGGCGCGATGGGCCAGCGCATGGCGCGGCTGGCGGTGGCGCGCGGCTACCGGATATGCGCCGCGATCGACCCCGACCCGGCCAAGGCGGGCCAGCCACTGGGCCGCGTCGCGGGGCTGGAGGATGGCACTGCCGGGCCGCTCGTGTCGGCCGATGCCGGCGCCGCGCTCGCGCAGACGCCGCGCGCCACGGTGCTGCACGCCACCGGGTCATTCCTGCGCGATGTCGCCGCGCAGATCGAATTGTGCCTTGGACACGGCCATGACGTGATCTCGATCGCCGAGGAAATGACGCTGCCTGCCGCGGCAGACCCGGCGATTGCCGCGCGGCTTGATGCCATTGCACGCCAGCACGGCACGCGGGTCATGGGCACCGGGGTCAACCCCGGCTTTGCCATGGATGTGCTGGCGCTGGCGCTTACCGTGCCGATGGAGCGGGTCGATCACCTGCATCTGCGCCGGGTCAATGACCTGTCGGATTTCGGCCCCACCGTGCTGCGCGGTCAGGGCGTGGGCCTGTCGCCCGAGGCGTTCGAGGACGGGCTGCGCACGGGCCGCGTGGTAGGGCATGTGGGCTTTGCCCAGTCCATCGCGCTGATCGCGCGGCATTTGTGCTGGACCGTAGAGCGGATTGAGGAAACCCGCGCCCCCATCGTCTCGGGCGTGGCGCGCGAGACGCCGCATATGCAGATCGCCCCCGGACAGGTGGCGGGCTGTCTGCACAGCGCCACCGCCTATCGCGACGGGCGCGAGGTGATGCGGCTCGAACACCCCCAGCAGATCCGCCCCGAGGCCGAAGGGCAGCGCACCTCGGACACATTGCGCATTCGCGGCGATCAGGTGATCGAGATGACCACCGCCCCTGAAATTCCGGGCGGCGCGGGCACCGCCGCCGCGGCGGTAAACGCGGTGGCCCATCTGAGCCGCGCGCAGCCGGGGCTTGTGCATCTGACCGACCTGCCGCTGACTGTGCCCCAGGCCTGAACCGAAGAAAGGAGCATTCGCCATGATCTGCCACGCCGGAGATTGGGTCAGGATCCACAGCATCCTTCTGTCCCCCGAGGCCCGCGCACCGGGCATCCCCAAGGAAACCCGCGCCGTGCCGCTGGAGATGCGCGTCAAGGGCTGGCTGCTCACCCAAAAGGCCGAGCCGGGCGATCTGGTCGAGATCCGCAGCACCCTGGGCCGGGTGCATGAAGGCCGACTCGAGGCGCTGAACCCGCCCTATGGCCATGACTTCGGCGCCGCCATCCCCGAGCTTCTGCAAGCCGGCGAAGAACTGCGCGCCATGGTGCAATCGCTTGCGGAGGACGCGCAATGAGCCGCGACGATTACGCCGCCGTCATGGCCCGGCGAAATGAGACGATGCTGGCCGCGATGGGGCTGGACTATGCGCCATTCCTCGCCCGGCCGGTGGCGTTCGATTACGAGGGGCTGATGGCGCAGGTGCCCTATCGGCTGGACGAGGTGCGCGAGATTCAGGCGCGCTCGGGCGTGGGCAATACCGCGCTGATCGAGCTGCGTCAGATCAATCGGCTGGTGCGCAGCCTCGCCCCGCGCGGCAAGGGCGCGCGTATCTTCATCAAGGACGAGGCCGCCAACCCCTCGGGCAGCTACAAGGCGCGCCGCGCCTCGCTCAGCCTCCACCACGCGCAGGCTGCGGGCTTTCGCGGCGCGGTGGCGGCGACCAGCGGCAATTATGGCGCCGCCGTCGCCAGCCAGGCGGCGATGCGGGGCTTGGGCTGCGTGGTGGTGCAGGAGGTGTTCGACAGCCACGGCATCGGCCAGCCCGAGATTCTGGAGAAAGGCCGCGCCTGCGAGGTCTATGGCGCCGAGGTGTTGCAGCTTTCGGTCGGGCCAGAGCTGTTCTACCAGTTCCTGCGGGTTCTGGAGGAGACGGGCTATTTCAACGCCTCGCTCTATACCCCCTATGCCATCGCCGGGGTGGAGCCTCTGGGCGTCGAGATCGTCGAGCAGATGCAGGCCGCAACCGGCCGCGCCCCCGATGCGGTGATCTGCACCCATGCCGGCGGCGGCAACCTGACCGGCACCGCGCGCGGTCTGATCAAGGCCGGGGCGCACGATACCCGGGTCATCGCCGCCAGCGTCGATCTGAGCGGGTTGCACATGGCCAGTGATCGCGATTTCAACCGCAAGCATTTCACCACCGGGCATACCGGTTTCGGCATCCCCTTTGCCAGCTGGCCCGACCGCACCGATGTGCCGCGCAACGCCGCCCGCGCGCTGCGCTACATGGACCGCTACCTGCTGGTGAAACAAGGGGAGGTATTTTACGTGACCGAGGCGCTGGCGCGGCTCGAGGGGCTGGAGCGCGGCCCGGCGGGCAATGTCTCGCTTGCGGCGGCCATTGCCCTGGCGCAAGAGATGGACGCAGATCAGACCATCGTGGTGCAGGAAACCGAATACGCCGGCGCGGGCAAACAACCCTCGGCGCAGCTGGGCTTTGCCCGCGCGCGCGGGGTTGCAGTGCGCCGCGGCGACCCCGAAAGCGAAGTGCCGGGCGAAAGCGTGATGATCCCCGAAAATCCGGGGCAATTGCGTTTGCGCGATGCCTCGCTCGACCAGCTGCGGCACAGCATGATCCGCAAGGCCGCCGCCACCGTCGCCCGGTCCGATGCAACGTTTGATGCCGAGGACATAGCCTTCTTGGCCGATGACTCGCGCAGTGCACCGGCTGCTGTGCGGGCAATCCTGGCGGAAGGCTGATCCCGGGCTAAGGCGTGTTGCGTTGATCGGTTTCATGCCGCCCGGGCCGCTTGCGGCCCGGGCATACGCCTGCCCCACAGGCGGGCGGATTACCAGCACTGTGCTGCCCGACCTTCTGATACCAGCGAGTCTATGAAGCGACCTTCATGATCCATGGGTAGCTACAGAGTGACTTGATCCGGTCAGGTTCGGCGACGAGGCGCATCCAGGCATCGCAACAGGCGTCGATAATGGC
>PWLT01000213.1 GCA_003558415.1 Hyphomicrobiales bacterium | reverse complement strand
TCCCGGCGTCGTCGCCAATGACGATATCTCCTTCGCGATCCGCCCCGGCGAGGTCCATGCGCTGCTGGGCGAGAACGGCGCCGGGAAATCGACGCTGGTCAAGATCATCTATGGGCTGGTGCGCCCGGATGCGGGGCATATGTCGCTCGCCGGACAGCCTTTCCAGCCCTCAGATCCCAGCGCGGCGCGCAATGCCGGGGTGGGGATGGTGTTCCAGCATTTCTCACTCTTCGAGGCGCTCGATGTGGCCGAAAACGTGGCGCTGGGGATGGAGAATGCGCCCCCCCAGCGTCAGCTTGCACGTGCGATCCGCGAGGTCAGCCAGGCCTACGGCCTGCCGCTGGACCCCGCGCGCCTGGTGGGCGAACTCAGCGCCGGTGAGCGCCAGCGCGTCGAGATCATCCGCTGCCTGCTGCAAAACCCGCGCCTGCTGATCATGGATGAGCCCACCAGCGTGCTGACCCCGCAGGAGGTGGACATCCTGTTCCGCACCCTGCGCAAGCTGGCCAGTGAGGGCACCTCGATCCTCTATATCAGTCACAAGCTCGAGGAAATCCGCGCCCTGTGCGAACACGCGACGATCCTACGCGCGGGCAAGGTGGTGGCCACCTGCGACCCGCGCGAGCAAAGCGCGCGCGAGATGGCCGAGATGATGGTGGGATCAGTGCTGCATGTGCCCGAGCGCGAGACGGGCGAGCCGGGCGAGGTGGCGCTCGAGGTCAGCGGCCTGACAGTGAAACCGGCCACCCCCTTCGGCACCACGCTGCGCGACATCTCGCTTGCGGTTCGCAGGGGCGAGGTGTTCGGCATCGGCGGCGTGGCGGGCAACGGGCAGGACGAGCTGCTGGCCGCGCTGTCGGGCGAGACGCGCCTTGCCGCCAGCGCGGTGCGGCTCGACGGTGCCTCGGTGGGGCGGATGGGGCCGGAGCGGCGGCGCGCGCGCGGGCTTCTCTCGGCTCCGGAGGAACGCCTGGGCCATGCCGCCGCGCCCGACATGACGCTGACGGAAAACGCCCTGATGACAGCGTCGCGACGCGAGCGGCTGACGCGGGGCGGTTTCATCGACTGGAGCCGCACGCGCGACTTCGCCCGGCGCGTAATCGAGGCCTTCGACGTGCGAACGCCGGGCACCGAGGTGGCCGCGCGCGCGCTCTCGGGCGGCAATCTGCAGAAATTCGTGATCGGGCGCGAGATCTCGCAGCGCCCGACGGTCCTGGTGGTGAACCAGCCGACCTGGGGCGTGGATGCAAAGGCCGCGGCGGCGATCCGGCAGGCGCTGATGGATCTGGCCGCCCAGGGGGCGGCGGTGCTGGTCATCAGCCAGGATCTCGACGAGTTGATGGAGATCGCCGATCGCTTCGCGGCGCTCAATGGCGGGCGGTTGAGCGAGCCGCGCGCCATGCGCGAGCTCACGCTCGAACAGATCGGGCTGATGCTGGGCGGCGCGCATGACATGGACGTGGCCGCCGAGTCGGCTCAGGAAGTGGCGCAGGAGGCGGTCGATGGCGGCAACTGAGCGGCACCACGGTTCGAGCGGGCACGCCGACTTCCTCGGAGGCCGGGCATGATCCGGCTCGAAAAGCGCCCGACGCCGTCGCGGTGGTGGACAGCCGCGACGCCTGTTCTGGCGGTGCTGCTGACCATGGTCGCGGGGGGTATCCTGTTTGCGGCTCTGGGCAAGGACCCGGTGGCGGCGATCCGCATCATCTTCTGGGATCCGCTGTTCAGCGCCCAGTATGCCAGTTACTCGCGTCCGCAGCTTCTGGTGAAATCCGGGCCGCTGATCCTGATCGCGGTGGGGCTGTCCTTCGGCTTCAGGGCCAATATCTGGAATATCGGCGCCGAGGGGCAGTACATCATGGGCGCGCTCGCCGGTGCGGCGGTCGCGCTGGCCTTCCACCCGATGGAGGCGCGCTGGCTGATCTTTCCGCTGATGGTGATGGCCGGGGCGCTGGGCGGCTGGGCATGGGCGATGATCCCCGCGATCCTCAAGGCCCGGTTTCGCACCAACGAGATCCTCGTCTCGCTGCTGCTGGTCTATGTCGCCGAGCGGTTCCTGGCGGCGATGGCGCTGGGGCGGATGCGCAACCCCGATGGCGGCGGCTTCCCCGGCTCGCGCAGCATCTCGGGCTATCCTTCGGCCTCCAACCCCGAACTGATCGCGGGCACGGGGATGCATTGGGGCGTGGTGGCGGCCTTCATCGCCGTGATCTTTGCCTATGTGCTGCTGCACCGGCACATGATGGGTTTTCACGTCCGGCTTCTGGGACAGGCGCCGCGCGCGGCGCGCTTTGCCGGGGTCGTGCCGGGCCGCCTGATCATCCTGTGCATGGGGCTGGCGGGGCTGCTCGCCGGGCTTGCGGGGATGTTCGAGGTCGCCGGGCCGGCGGGGCGCATCAGCATCGATTTCGGCTCGGGCTATGGCTTCACGGCGATCATCGTGGCCTTCCTGGGCCGGCTCCACCCCATCGGGATCCTGCTGGCGGGGCTGTTGCTGGGGCTGACCTATATCGGCGGCGAGCTGGCCCAGCTCACACTGGGGCTGCCCGCAGCCGCGATCCAGGCCTTCCAGGGAATGCTGCTGTTCTTCCTGCTCGGGCTCGACTTCCTGTCGAACTACCGTATCCGGCTCAACCGCGCGGAGGCTGCGTAGATGGATCTCTCCTCGATCAACCCCGCCGTGCTTGCCGCCTCGCTGATGGTGGCAGCCACGCCGATCATGCTCGCCGGGATCGGCGAGTTGATTTCGGAGAAATCCGGCGTGCTCAATCTGGGCGTCGAGGGCATGATGATCACCGGCGCAGTCAGCGGCTTCGCCGTGGCGGTGATGACCGGAAACCCCGCGCTGGGCTTTATCGCGGCGGTATTCGCGGGCATGGCACTGGCGCTGGTTTTCGGGGTCATCACACAGGTGCTGCTGGCCAATCACGTCGCCACGGGGCTGGCGCTTACACTGTTCGGGCTGGGCCTCTCGGCGCTGATCGGACAGGGCTATGTGGGCGTGAACCCGCCGCGCACCGCCAAGCTGGAAATCCCGCTTCTGGCCGACATTCCGGTGCTTGGACGGGCGCTTTTTGGCCATGACCTGATCGTCTATCTCTCGATCTTGCTGATCGCGGCGGTCTGGGCGTTTTTGAAATTCACCCGCGCGGGGCTGATCCTGCGCGCCGTGGGAGAGAACCACGACGCCGCGCATGCGCTGGGCTACCGGGTGGTGCGCGTGCGGCTCATGGCGATTGCCTTCGGCGGTGCCTGCGCGGGGTTGGGCGGGGCCTATCTGAGCCTCGTGCGGGTGCCGCAATGGACCGAAGGCATGACCGCCGGCGCAGGCTGGATCGCGCTGGCGCTGGTGGTCTTCGCGGCCTGGCGGCCGTGGCGGCTGCTCGTGGGGGCCTATCTCTTCGGCGGCATCGTGGTGTTGCAGCTCAATCTTCAGGCAGCCGATGTGCGCATCCCCGTGCACTACCTGGCAATGTCGCCCTATCTGATAACCATTCTGGTGCTGGTGATCATATCCTCGGACCGCTCGCGCGCCGCGCTCAATGCGCCCGGCTCGCTCAACCGCACCTTCCATGCCGCGCAATGAAGCGCAGTCGAAACGGGGCGCTAAGCCCCATCAACAGGGAGTAAGACATATGAAACGCAGAGCACTACTTTCAGGCGCCGCGCTTGCCTTGGGGCTGGCTGGCGCAGCCCATGCGGATGACCCGACCAAGGTGGGCTTCGTTTATGTCGGCCCGGTGGGCGATTACGGCTGGACGGCCACGCATGACGCCGCGCGCCTTGAGGTCGAGGAACATTTCGGCGACGCGGTCGAGACCTCCTATGTGGAAAGTGTGGCCGAGGGCGCGGATGCCGAGCGGGTGATGACCCAGATGGCGTTGCAGGGCCATGACCTGATCTTCGCCACCTCCTTCGGCTTCGGCCCCGATGCCAACAACGTCGCCGCGCAGTTCCCCGACGTGAAGTTCGAACACGCCACCGGCTACCAGCAGGACCACGAGAACCTCTCGCTCTACAACGCCCGCTTCTATGAAGGCCGCGCCGTGATCGGCCATATCGCCGGGCACATGACCGAGACCAACACCATCGGCTACATCGCCTCCTATCCGATCCCCGAGGTGATCCATGGCATCAACTCGGCCTATATCCACGCCCGAGAGGTCAACCCGGATGTGCGCTTCCGCGTCATCTGGCTGTTCAGCTGGTTCGACCCGTCGCAGGAGGCCGATGCGGCCAATGCGCTGATCGAGCAGGGCGCCGATGTGCTCATGCAGCACACCGATTCATCGGCGCCGATCTCGATTGCGCAGGATGCCGGAATCTATGCCTTTGGTCAGGCCTCCGACATGAGCGAGTTCGGCCCCGACGCGCACCTCACCGCGATTCTCGACATCTGGGCGCCCTATTACATCGAGCGCGTGCAGGCGGTAATGGACGGCACATGGGAGCCGCAGGACATCTGGCACGGCTTCGCCGAGGGCATGGTGGAACTGTCGCCGCTGAACGATGCGATCCCCGAGGATGTGCGCGCCAGCGCGATGGAGCTGCGCGAGGCCATCGCCTCGGGCGAGTATCACCCCTTCACCGGACCGCTCAACCGCCAGGACGGCACCCCGATCGTCGGCGAGGGAGAGGTGATCTCGGATGCCGATCTGCTGGCCATGGACTACTATGTCGAGGGCATCACGGCCGAATTGCCGGATTGATCCCTCCCGTTTGCCCCTGCAAGGCCCGCGCTGCGGCGCGGGCCTTGTGCGTTATGAGGCCACGCCGCGCCGTCAACGCCTTGCCCGCCGCCGCACGCGCGGCTATCGCTGACACCTGAAAGGAGGCGGCATGCGCGATTTTCTGATCATCGGCGGCGGCATCGCCGGGGCCTCGGCGGCGGCACGGCTGTCCGAGCTTGGCACGGTGAGCGTGCTGGAGAGCGAGGAGGCGCTGGGCTACCATGCCTCGGGTCGCTCTGCCGCGCTCTACGAGCCCGGCTATGGGGCCCCGGCCACGGTGGCGCTCAACCGCGCCAGCGGCGCGGAGCTGGCCGAGGCCGGTGTGCTGACCCCGCGCGGTTTCATGGTGGTGGCCGCGCCGGAGGATGAGGCCGCCTTCCGCGCCGATGCGCAGGCCATGGAGCTGACCCCGCTCTCGCCCGAGGAGGCCTGCGCCCGCGTGCCGATCCTGCGCCGCGACGTGCTGGCCTTCGCCGCGATCTCCGAGGACGCCTGCGACATCGACACCGACGCGCTCCTGCAGGGCTATGCCCGCGCCGCCCGGCGCAACGGGGCCGAGTTTCACACGCGCGCCGCCGGGCGCGGCATCCGGCGCGACACAAGCGGCTGGTGGCTCGACACCGAAGCGGGCGGGCATGAGGGCCGCATCCTGGTGAACGCCGCCGGCGCCTGGGCGGACGAGGTGGCGCAAATGGCGAATCTCGCGCCCATCGGAATTCAGCCCTTCCGCCGCTCCATGGCACAACTGCCCGCGCCGGGCGGGCATGACGTGTCGGGCTGGCCGATGATCATCGGCGCGGGCGAGACGTGGTATGCCAAGCCGGATGCGGGCAAATGGCTGGTCTCACCCGCCGATGCCGACCCGGTCGAGCCCCACGATGCCTGGCCCGACGATATGGTGCTGGCCGAGGGGCTCGCACGCTACGAGGCGATGGTCACCGAACCCGTCACCCGCGTCACCGCAAGCTGGGCGGGGCTGCGCAGCTACGCGCCCGACCGAACGCTGGTCATTGGCCCCGACCCGCAGGACACCGGCTTCGTCTGGTTCGCGGGTCAGGGCGGACAGGGAATTCAGAGCGCCGCGGCGGCCAGCCGGCTGCTGGCCGATCTGCTGGGCGGGCGCACGCCCGAAATCGACCGCGATCTGCTGGCCGCGCTCACACCGGGTCGGCTGCGCTGATGCGCCCGCCGCGCCGGCTCGACCTGCCCGACGCGCGCGCCCCCGCGCAGGGCGCGAAACGCCACGCGCCCTCGGCGGCGCGCAACCGCGAGCCCATCGCCGAGGTACTCGCCGCGCATCTGCCCGCGAAGGGCCGCGTGCTCGAAATCGCCAGCGGAACCGGCGAGCATGCCTGCGCCTTCGCCGCGCGCTTTCCGGCGCTGGAGTGGCAGCCCAGCGATATCGACCCCGCCTGCCGCGCCTCGATCCGCGCCCATGCGGCCGAGGCCGCTCTGCCCAATTTGCGCGACCCATTGGCGCTCGACGCCGCGCGCCCCGGATGGGCTGGACGGATCGGGCGTTGGGAGGCGATCCTGCTCGTCAATCTGCTGCACCTGATATCGGGCGACGAGGTCGCAAACCTGCTGAGCGAGACCGCGCAAGCCCTCGCCCCCGAGGGACGGCTGTTCATCTACGGACCCTTCCGCCGCGCGGGGGAGCTCGTCACACAAGGTGATCGGGCCTTTGACGCCAGTCTCCGCGCACAGGACCCCTCGATCGGCTACAAGGATGTCGAGGAGATCCACGAGCAACTCCGCGCCGCCGGCCTCAGCGAGGTGGCAACCGTCGAGATGCCGGCGGGCAACCTGACACTGGTGCATCGCGCCGGGGCGTGACGCCGCTCTCGGGCCTCACGCTCACCCGTCGGCGCGCAGGCGCAGGTTCTCGGGGTCGTGCGGGCTGTCCACCGTGACTTCGGCGTCCCAGAGCCGGTCGAACATCTTCACCTGCAGCCGCGTGCCGGGCCCGGCCAGATCGGGGCGCACATAGCCCATGCCGATGGACTTGCCGAACATCACCGAATACCCGCCCGAGGTGAGGCGTCCTACACGCTCATCTCCGGCATAGACGGCCTCGCGCCCCCAGGGGTCGGCATCCTCGGGGCCATCGATGAGCAGGGTGACACATTTCGAGCGGATGCCGATGGCCTGCATCGCCTCCTTGCCGTGAAACTCCTTGGACAGATCAATGAATCGCGGCAGATCGGCCTCCAGCGGCGTGCCGTCGCGGCCCAGTTCATGGCCGAAGGCGCGGTAGCTCTTCTCCTGGCGCAGCCAGTTCTGCGCCCGCGCGCCGACCAGCTTGAGCCCCAGCGGCCCGCCCGCCGACATGAGCAGATCAAAGAGGTAGTTCTGCATCTCGATGGGGTGGTGCAGCTCCCATCCCAGTTCCCCGGTATAGGCCAGCCGCAGCGCGCGCACCGGGCACATGCCCAGCTCGATCTCGCGCATCGAGAGCCACGGAAAGCGCTTGTTGCCCAGCGCGCTCGCGGGCTCCGCATCGCGCAGCACAGCGTTGAGAAGCTCGCGCGATTTCGGCCCGGCAAGCGCGAAGACACCAAATTGCGTGGTGACATCCTGCACTTCGATATAGCCGAAATCCGACATTTTGTCTTCTACCGCCTTGCGCAGAAAGTCGCCGTCATAGGCGGTTAGCGCACCCGACGAGATCAGGTAGTATTCATTTTCCGACAATCGTACGATGGTGTACTCGGTGCGCGTGGTGCCGGCCTCGCTGAGCGCATAGGTCAGGTTGATACGCCCCACGCGCGGCAGACGGTTGCAGGTGAACCAGTCAAGGAATGCCGTCGCGCCGGGCCCGGCCACCCGGTGCTTGCTGAAGGCGGTGGCGTCGATCAGCCCCACGCCTTCGCGCACCGCTTTCGCCTCCGCCTCCGCATAGGGCCACCAGCCGCCGCGCCGGAAGCTGCGCGCGGCCGCGTCGTCGAACCCCTCGGGGGCGAAGTAGTTCGGGCGTTCCCAGCCATTGACCATGCCGAAGCAGGCCCCGGCGGTCTTCATCCGCTCATAGCACGGCGCGGTGCGCAGCGGCCGGCAGGCCGGGCGTTCCTCGTCGGGATGGTGCAGGATGTAGACATGCTCATAGGCTTCCTCGTTCTTGCGCGCGGCGTATTCGGTGGTCATCCAGCCACCGAACCGCTTGGGGTCGAGCGCGGCCATGTCGATCTCGGCCTCACCCTCGACCATCATCTGCGCCATGTAATGCCCCACCCCGCCCGCGGCGGTGATGCCGAAGGAAAAGCCCTCGGCCAGCCACATGTTCCGCAGCCCCGGCGCCGGCCCAAGGAGCGGATTGCCGTCGGGCGTGTAGCAGATCGGGCCGTTGAAGTCGTCCTTGAGCCCCACGGTCTCGGATGAGGGGATGCGGTGGATCATCTCCATGTACTCCTCCTCGATGCGCTCCAGATCGAGGGGGAAGAGATCGGCGCGGAAGGAGTCCGGCACGTCATAGAGAAAACGCGCGGGCGCGTTGCGCTCATAGGGGCCGAGGATCCAGCCGCCGCGTTCCTCGCGAACATACCACTTGGCGTCGGCGTCGCGCAGGACGGGGTGTTCGGGGTTCGTCTTGCGCCACTCCACGAGCTTGGGGTCGGGTTCGGTGACGATATACTGATGCTCCACCGGGATCGCGGGGATCTTCAGCCCCAGCAGCCGCGCGGTGCGCTGGGCGTGGTTGCCGGTGGCGGTGACGACATGCTCGGCGGTGATCTCGAACCCCTCGGGCGAGGGGACGAGATTGCCGCCCTTCTCGATCATCCGGGTGCAGCTCACGACCCACTCGCTGCCGGTCCAGCGATAGCCGTCGACCTGCGCCTTGCGGATGATCTCCACCCCGCGCTGGCGCGCGCCCTTGGCCATGGCCTGGGTGAGGTCAGCGGGGTTGATGTAGCCATCCGTGGGGTGGAAGATCGCACCCTCCAGATCCTCGGTACGCAACAGCGGCCAGCGCTCGGACATCTCGCGCGGGGTCAGCCATTCATAGGGGATGCCCACCGTCTCGGCGGTGGTGGCGTAGAGCATGTATTCATCCATGCGCTCGCGCGTGCGGGCCATGCGCAGGTTGCCCACCACGTAGAAGCCGGGATTGAGGCCGGTTTCCTCCTCCAGCGTCTTGTAGAAATTCACCGAATAGTCGTGGATGTAGCTGGGCGCGTGGCCCATGTTGAACAGCGGCAGCAGCCCCGCGGCGTGCCAGGTGGAGCCCGAGGTCAATTCGTCGCGCTCCAGCAGCACGACATCCGACCACCCGGCCCGGGCGAGATGATAGGCGATCGCGGTTCCGACGGCACCGCCGCCGACGACGAG